>DATLQY010000463.1:0-11637 GCA_035534975.1 Pirellulales bacterium | reverse complement strand
GCCGGCGCGCCTCAAGGGGGTCTGTCGCCAAGCCGGGCAAGCGCTCGGACCTGCTTGTCGGAGAGCGCCTCACTCCAGATCCGCACGTCGTCGATCAGGCCGTCCATGAACTCATCGCCCGACGAACAGCCAATCCGCATCGTCTGGGCCGGCGTCATCAGCCGCGGCGTGCCCTGGTAGGCGATCTCCTTCTTCTGGTCGCCGTCGAGATAGAGGCGGAACCGTTTCGCGTCATCGTCCACGACGTAGACGAGGTGGTACCAGCGGTCGGTCGCCAGGTCGCCTCCCTGGCCGTCGCTCCCCACGTCGTCGGCATAGAAGTTCACCTTGGTCTCGATCCACCGTCCGCCGTCGCCGACGTCGCCATGGACCTTGTCGGCGTTGACCTTCATGTCGAACGTGAATTCGCCGCCGAAGCGGGTGCCCAGGATGCCGGAGAACGTCGGCTCCTTGGTCAGCTTTACCCAGGCGGCCACGGTGAAGGTCGATAGGGCGAAATCGGCCGAATAGGGGATGCTCACGTGGTCGCCGCGGCTGCGATCGAAAATTAGCGCCCTGCCGAGCCTCCCCTCGGCACTCACCGCCCCGCGGACCGTGCCGTGGTGCTTCCCGGCCGAGTCGATCGCCTCGCTGCCGGCATCGTCCAACTTCCAATGGGCCACCGGGGCCGGGAGCTCGTCGGCCCGCACGGCGGGGTCGGGCGCAGCGCCGGTCGCCTGCTCGATCAGGAAATCGATCAGCTCCTGGCACTGGAAGAACCCCGGCCACATGTTGTGCCCCTGCCCCTTGGGGACGACGAGCCGCATCGAGCCACCCAACTCCTTGTAGCGCGTCACGACCAGACCGGAGTTGGCCTCCAGGGGGACGGTTTGGTCGACGTCCCCGTGGATGTGGAACAAGGGAATCCGCGCATTGGCCAGCGGCGCCAGGCGGTCGACCGGGTTGTGCTCAGCCAGGTGCGAGGCCAGTGCGTCTTTCGTCATCTCATAGGCGGCGCAGGCGTTGTCGAGACCGGGATAGCTGACGAGATTGCAGACGGGGTAGATGCCGGTGATGCAGCGGACCTTGTCGGGGTTGTCGGCCGCCCAAGCATAGAGCATCAGCCCGCCGCGGCTTCGGGCCAGCAGGCAAGCTCGCGGTGCCAGGCCGTGCTCCTCGACCAGGACCTTGTGCAGGGCGTTGTACCTGGCGCGGCCCTTGGGGCTACCGTACGATTCACCTACGTCGACGCCGGCAATCGCGATCCCGGCCTTGACAAACCTCTCGAACATCCACCGTTCCGACTCTCCAGGCAAGCTTGGGAGCAAAGTCGGGGCGTAGAGCACCCAGGGGGTCGGCTTCACCTTCCGCTCGTTGGGCAGGATCAGAAACGCGGGGCGGCCATCGACCTCCAACTCCTCACGCCGCAACAGTTCGGCGGACGCTTCCTCGTCGGCGTCAGGCATTTCGGCAACGGCCTGGCTGGTAACCGAACCGCCCAACGGGACGACAATGCCGAGCAAACACGCAATGCCAATGAACCGCGCCATGGAAGGTTGCTCCTTTTTCAGGGGACTTCGTTGTGGCGCATCATATCCTGGACAGCAGGTGGCCCGCCACTAGTAGCCCCGTTCAGTGGCCCTGTTCGACTTGGCCGCCGCCGAACCCGGACCGTTGGGATGGATGTGGCCGTCGGGATACCCGCCGAACGATTACTTTCCAACCATGAACACAATCGTGCCGGAAAGTTCGTCGGACGAATCGCACGGTAACTCCGAGCGGACGATGGCTACCCGTCCCAACAGTATGACCCCCGAAGGCGGCAAGCTGTTCGACGATCTTCTGCAGATTTATGAAGATGGTGTCACCCCCTTCCAGGGTAGGAGGCTCCTAGCTTTTGAGCGGGTTCGTTGATTGAAAATATCTCATCGATGGCCGCGTGAAGTGTGACTGGCGACTTCTCGACTGCGGCAACACCAGCGCTGCGGAGGGAAGCACGCGGCATTGGTGGCGGGCTTGCTGGGGGTGGCGTGGCGCGTCGCTGGGGCGGTACAATCCATCTTGGTATGGTAGATGGGTGAGGAAACCGCAATGGGTCCAAAGTCTGGGGCATTCTTACGCTATCGCCCGCGACTCGTTACGGTCATCGTGTTGTTCATCGTCGTTGTGCCGACCGTGCTCGCCAATTTGTGCCACGATGAAGGGTCGGAGGAGGAATGGCCACCGCCCAATCCGTCTTACGGCTGGCCGCTGATCTGGTACTGGTGCGAATTCAAACCCAGCTCCCCGTTGCCAGCCAGCGGCGCGCCCGATTACATGACTCCCGAGCTCGTGGACTATAGCGTGCCTCGGCTGGCCGGCAATCTGGCGATGTGGTTCATTATGCTCGCTGTTGCGGGAGTCGCCTGCGAATGGCTTCGGCGCCGCTATTGCGCTCGGTTACCCGATCGCCTGCGAATCGTGACGCTGATCGTGTTGCTTGTCGTCGCGGCGCCCATCGTGCTTGCCAATTTGAGTCAAGATGAAGGATCACTCAGCTTTTGGTCGCCGCGGAATCCGTCGTACGGCTGGCCGTTGATCTGGCGCTGGCACAACCAAAAAAAATGGTACGGAGCATTAACCGAGCTCGATTGGAACTATAGTGCGACTCGGCTGACTTGCAATCTGGCGATGTGGATTGTGTTCCTCGCCGCTGCGGGAGTCGCTTGCGAATGGCTGCTGCGCCGCTATCGGCCCCGTTTGCGGTGGAGCCTTCGGACGATGCTGGCCGCGGTAGGGCTGATGGCCATGCTTTGCGCGTGGTTCACGGCGCTGCGCAATCGAGCCAACGTGCAAGACCCTATCATTTCCACGTGCGAGGATCGCCGTCACCAAGGCTGGCATTTGTATTTGGAGCGATGGGGACCGAAATGGCTCGATCTCGTCGGAGCCGATCGTTTTCGCCGGCGCGTCGTCGGCGCGGACCTCAATCACTACGACGACGACGATGAAGAGTTTCTCAAGCGTTTGGGGCGATTGCCCAGCTTGCGATATCTCAACCTCAGTGTTGAGCAACTGACTCCCGGGATGGCCGCCGCAATGGCCGACATGCGGCAACTGCGAACCCTGCGTATCGACAATGCACGATACGAGGGCGACGAAGCGTTTTCGCCGGAATGTCTTGCGGCCGTCGGCAAACTGGCCAGGCTTGAGGAGCTCCACCTGGGAGGCCCGACCGACGACCGAAGTCTGGCGTACCTGGGTGGGCTGACGAACCTGAAGTCACTCAGCTTGGAGCTCGCTTGGGAACTTGGCGAACAAGATTCGGACGGTTCCGAGTCAAAAGGCGTGATGCTCCTGCTGACGCACCTGCCGGCGCTGCCGCGGCTTGAAGCCATCGACTTACGGGATTCTTGGAGCGACCAAAGGGACGCAATGGTCGGCGACCAAAGTGTTCGTCACCTTGTCGTCCTTCCGCGCTTGAAGTCGCTCAACGTAAGTGATATCCGCATTACGGACGCGGGCTGGGCGGAATTGGCGTCGCTGAAATCCCTTGAAGAGCTGGCGATCGGCGGCGTCCTGGTGACGGAGGAGCAGCTTCAATCGTTGCTCGCGCTAAAGCGGCTCAAAGCGTTGCACATTCAAAGGTATACGGCCGTCGACGAAGAGGCTCTGGCGGCATTGCCGTCCGTCGAATCCATTGAAGAACGGGAGATCTCCGGAGAGGGGATGTCCGACTGGGAGTCGGAGTTGGTGTTCGCATATCAGTGTCTCAAGGAGTTACAGATGGTTCAGTACGGCATTTACGACAAATCCGACCGGATGACCACGGTAGCCCTCGATCATGGCGATAAGATTTATGCCTTGGAGAGCGAGGCCGAAGGTCTCCGCCGCGCATTGGACGCATTGCGACAATCGCACCCAGGCATTGTCATCGACAGCGATCCCAAGTGGTTTGACCGATATCGTGGGCAGAAACGTCCAAAATCTCCGTGGGAATCTTGACATTCACGCGCGCCTGGTAGCATCACAGACATCCGCTTGACGGCCTGCCGGTTGAGCCACCGTCTGGCCTTTTACACCGGAAACTGGGTGACTGGCACACAACCACCCACTACAATAAAGCTCCAATGGACGAAGCCTCGATCACCCAATACACCACCGACGCGTTTGACGACGTCGATGTCGTCGTCGCCTCGCGCGACGCTGGCTCTCCTGAAGTTGCGTGGGGGGATACCTTCTTTAGCTACGACCCGGGAGGTCAGCTTCCGCCTGCTCGCCGGTTCCCGTTCGCCACGATCGTGACCAAAGACTACGGTGATTTCGACTGCGCCTCCAAGCTGAATCGCGAAGGCGTTTTCGGCTGAACATCGGCGTGAGCAAGGAAACCTACCGCTCCTTGTTTGGCCCCCAACCGTCTCCTCCCCCCTACAGGCGGTGTCGTCGAGACCGGCCATGACTTCACCGCCTTGGATCGACTCCTGCCGCATCCCGTGTACGCGTCGATGTCCTGGGTCTGCGTGCTTAACCCCAGCGCGGCGACGTTCCAGACCGTGCGGCCATTGCTGGCCGGGGCTTATCAACTGGCTGCCAGCCGGTACGCTAAGCGCGAGGACCGTGGATGAGGCGTTACGGTTAATGTCGGAGATGCTTCACGGTTTCAACGGAGACGGAGCTTGTACAACCGTGGAGTGAGGCGATTTCAATGGCTGACAACGCACAAACTGGGCGGATTGTCGTCGCGGGGGGCAGCGGTTTCGTGGGAATCTCCGTCGCCAGGCGACTGGCGGCTTCCGGAAAAACTGTTGTCCTGCTCTCTCGCCGGCCACCGAAACCGAGCGGTCCCTGGCGACATGTGAGCTGGGATGCTCGCACTCGCGGAGATTGGTGTCGGGAGTTGGATGGCGCCGCCGGACTGGTCAACCTGGCGGGGCGCAGTGTCGATTGCGTCAAGACCCCTGGCCACCAGGATGAAATTCTGCGTTCCCGGGTTGAGGCAACTCGAGTGCTGGGTATGGCCGTTCGCAGCATCGATAAGCCGCCGCCTGTCTGGGTTCAGATGAGCACTGCCCATATTTACGGCGATCCGCCAGACGTGATTTGTACCGAGGATTCCGATTTCGGCTACGGTTTGGCACCGTTCGTCGGGGCTGCCTGGGAAGACGCGTTCCGCGAGAGCGTCCTTCCCTCGCAGCGTTCGGTGATCCTGAGGACGACCCTGATCAAGGCCCGCCGGGCGCCACAAGGCAATTCAAAAACGCGATGACTTGCGTGCGCTGTCGTTGGGGCAGCTCGTTGTAGTTTTGTAGCGAGGTGTTCGCTTCACCGCCATGCAGCCTGATGGCGTCGTCCATGGTGGCAGCCCGGCCATCGTGCAGGTAGGGAGCGGAATCGTGCACTCCCCAGAGCGGCGGTGTACGCCAGTCTTGCAGTAGCTCTTGATGCACCACGGTGTTCACGCGGGCGAACAGATCAACCGCGCCGCCGAAGTAGCCGCCTCCGGCCGGACTCTGCTCGGAAACGGCCGGCACAGGATCGGCCAGCGCGGGCCCCATGTCGTGGAGCAAGAGGTCGCTGTAAATGCCGGTCACGGGACCCATCTGCCGGCAATGGCAAACGGCGCACCCGATCGCCTCGAACGTCGTTTCTCCCGCCTGTACATCGGCCGCCGCCTGGCGCTCGGCAGGCTCGAACCGAGTGGGGGCCGATAGTTTCGCCACGAAGGCGACCAGTTGGTCGCATTGTTCCGCGTTCAGGTCGAGTCCGCGCGGCGCTCTTTCGGGGTCAAACGGGTCGACGGCCTGATGATGACCTGGCACTTCCAAGCCCACTTCCATCGCGCAGGCGGTCAATACGAAGTCTCGCAGCGTGGCCGTCTGGCCGCGCCAACCAAACCGGCCTGGTCCACCCTGATTCGACAGCGGCACGCGACCCGAGACACCGCCACCCTTGCGTGCCTGTTGGAGCGCGGCTTCCTCCAGCGCGGCGGCGGGAACCGTATCGATCAAGCCCGCGCCGAAAAGAGCCGTCGAGTTGCGCTGCGTGTGCCGCAACGACGCGTAACGGTGCTTGATCACTCCGTTGCTCGCCGGCTGGGTGCGGCGTTCTTTCGTCCTCAACAGATTGTCGCGGAAGAAGGCGTAGCCGTCGTCGGTTCCAAAGCGGTGCAAGACCACGCTCGCCGCCTGCCCGGCTTGAGCATGAAATCCCGGATGCAGGGCATGGACCCGTTCTCTGAATCTCTTCATTTGAGCGTTCGTCAACGTTGAACAGGCTGGCGTTTCGAAGCCAAATCTCTCTTTTTGAGCGTTCGTCAGCGTGCGCTCGGGCCGCTCGATGGTCAGCAGATCGACGTTGTTCTCATTGGGCCCCGCACCACCGATTCCTCCCAGACGGTGGCACTTGGCGCACGAGACTTCGTTGTACATCGGCCCCAAGGCGTCGCCGGCGTCGCTGAGGCGGTCGCCCGGTTGCCACTCGCGTGTGAAGAGCTCCTGCCCGGGCGGCTGATTAACTTGCCGGCCAGGGGCCTGGCCCGCCGCGGGACGGCTCGTAGGCACGAAGGCGCCGGGCAAGATGCCGATGACCACGATCAAGCGACCCAGACGAGCCGCGCTGCCCCGTGAAAACCGGTCCCGTGAAAACCGGCCCCGTGAAAACCGGCCCCGTGAAAAACTGCCCGTTGAGAAACTGCCCTGCGAAACGTTGACACGAATGAAACGGCGCATGGTTACCTCGCTGGTGTTCCCAGTGCAGCAGACGCTGCGGAACGAATTGGGCCTCTGTTCCTGGGGCCGCTGAGTGAAATGGGCTCGACGCCAAGCCGCCCCACCGCTGAATATAGCAGGCTGCGACCCAGACAATCAAGGCGCAAGCGTTTTGCTTGCAACTCCGCTGGGCCGGTGGTATCGTGGCGCATTGTCGACCCTCGATGTGAGGCCATCGGGCGGTTGCCGCTTCACTTCGTGCTGTCATTCAATCAACAGAGAAGGAGAGGCTCATGTCGGTTCCATCGCGCGCCAAGTTCGCGTTGCCTTGCGCCGCTTTGATCGGCTTTCTCCTCGCGCCGCGCCAGGCATCGGCCCAGCAGGTGGTGCCACTTTTGGGTGAGAAGGAATCCGCCATCGAGGCGGCGTTGAGCGAGCCAACCACCGTGCAGTTTGCCGCTCGATCGCTCTGCGACGCCGTGCATTTTCTAGCGGAACGACATCAAATCCAGATTCAATTCGACGCCAAGGCGCTGGACGACGCGGGCATCGACAGTGCCACCCCGATCACGCGCCACGTGCATGACTTAAAGCTCCGCTCAGCCCTCGATCTGCTGCTGCGAGACTTGGGGCTGACCAGCGTGGTTCTCGATGAGGTGCTTTTGATCACCACGAAGTCTGAAGCCGATAAGATTCTGACGACCAGGGTGTACCCGGTGGCCGATCTGCTCGGGGCGCGCGACGACGGAGTCCTGGTCAGCTTCCACACGAAATTCGGCGACCTGGTGGACCTGATCACCTCGAGCACCAAACCGGAAAGTTGGAACGAAAGCGGGGGGCCGGGCTCGATCCAGGAGGACAGAAAATCGGCCTCGCTCGTGGTCTTGCAGACAAACGCCGTTCAGTGTGAAATCGCCCGGTTGCTCGAGTCGCTGCGCGCGGTCGGCCACGCGCAAGCCGAACGAGACGGCAACGAGCCGCGAATCGCGGGGGGTCATGACGGCGAGATCGAGCTCAAGGTCTACCGATTGCCGCGGATTTTGCACGTCCTCTCCGCGCCCCTTGGCCACACGACGGCGGCTCCGAGCGCCACGGTGCATGGCGCGGCAGTTCCGCCTGCCGGCGCCCCCTCCGCGCCCGGCGAGGCGAAAACCCCGACGGGCGCGCAGCCGCCGGCGGCGCCACAGTTCGAGGACTTGCTGCGTGGGCAGCGTGAGCTGCTGAAGATGATCGAATCGGTGATCGAGCCCAATTCGTGGCTGGGCAGTGGGGGCCAGGGGGTGATATGGGCCGTCGACGATTCGGCGCTCGTCGTCCGCCAAACCCGCGACATCCATCGCCAAATCGGGCGTCTCCTGGAGGCCATCACGGAGGCGCATTCGCAGCATCCGCCAGGCGGCGGTGCCTTTTAATCTTAATCGCCGCGCCCCGACCAGCATGGGCGCGCGGGCGTTTTGCTTGCAACCGCTCAGGTCCGGTGGTAGCCTGACGTTCTGGCGGCCATCGATGCTGAGGCAAGGGGGCTGGTCGCCGTGTCACTTTCGTGCTCCCATTCAACGGAGCCCGCCATCGAACAGAGGAGGAAAGGCCCATGTCAATTCCATCGCGCGCCCATGTCGCATCGCTATGCGCCGCGTTGATCTGCTTCGTTGTCGTGCCGCGCCTGGCATTGGCCCAGGAGTCGGTGCCGCATCTTGGTGAGAAAGAAGCCGCGATCGAGGCCGCCCTGAGTAAGCCGACCAGCTTCGATTTCGCCGAGAAACCGTTGGGGGCCGTGGTAGTCTTTTTGGAGCAGGAACATCAGCTTCAGATTCAATTCGACGCCACGGCGCTGACCGACGCGGGCATCGACAGCACCACCACGATCACGCGCCGAATGCACGACGTCAAGCTCCGCTCAGCACTCGATCTGCTCCTGCGAGACTTAGAGCTGACCTACGTCGTTTGCGATGAGGTGCTTCTGATTACGACGAAGTCTGAAGCCGAGGGGATGATCACGACCAGGGTGTATCCCGTGGCCGATCTGCTCGCGCCGCGCGATGATGGGGTTTTGGTCAGCTTTCGCACGCATTTCGGCGAGCTCATCGAGCTGATCGAATCGAGCCTCGAACCGGACAGTTGGAGCGACGCCGGCGGGCCAGGGACGATCACCGCGCACAGCAAGTCGCCGTCGCTGGTGGTCTCGCAGACATACCCCGTGCATCGCGAAATCGCGGCATTGCTCGAATCGCTGCGCGCGGTCGGTCACGCGCAAGGCGGAAGAGGCGAGAACGAGACGCCGCGTGCTGCGATTGACGACGGCCAGTTGCAGCTCAAGGTCTACCAATTGCCTCGGATTCTGTTCGTTGCCGGCCTCCCGCAGCCTTCCGCGCCAGCTCACCCGACGTCGGTGGCCCCGGCAACCACGGCGCTGGCCGCACCAGTTCCGCCCGCCAGCGCGCCGACCTCGCCGGCGCCTGCAAGCGCGCCGACCACGCCGGGCACGGCGACTGCTCCCACGAGTATGGAATCGATGGCCGCGTCTCAGCAGGAATTCCTGCTGCGTTCGCAGCGTGAGCTGTTGAAGATGATTGAATCGGTGACCGGGCCCAATACGTGGACCGATAACGGTGGTCAGGGAGGGGTCTGGATCGTCAACGGTTCGCTTGTCGTCCGGCAGACCGGCGACGTGCATCGCCAAATCGGGCGTCTCCTGGAGGCGATCTCGGACGCGGGACCGCGGCAGCCGGCCGGTGGCGGTATGGGGGGTGGCGGCGGTTTTTAACTGACCGCACAGCGAGCGAAGAAAGTCTGTTTCACGAAGCGTTAGCCATGCCAGCGGCGGGGCGAGCTGGAAAAGGCCTGCAACGGCCAGCCGCAACTCCGCGCCGCACTACGGCGTCTTTCTGGTTCCGGGCGAGCGGAGACCCAAGAGCGCCCGACAGACACCTCGCACTTTTCCAGACCAGCGCACTGCCGACGCGGCTTGACGCTTGGACGCCGAGAATCCGGGATAGCGAGGAGCGACTCCGTATCGAGTCAACACGGAAAGACCGCGACGGAGTGCGACGATGCTGGGGTGGTGGGACTGCGCCAAACCGAGCAGGACCAATAAGTCGTGCGACTTCGGAATTGACAGGCCGGCTTCTTCGAGCAGTGCCTTGACGTATTTTTCCGAGGCTTGCTGGCAGAGAAAGCAGATCTGGTCGGCGGATGGTATGGACCCGGACTCAAGGCCGACGGCGACGCGGTAATCGGACTCGGCTTTTTTCACCCATTCCCGGGTCGCGTTTCGCATAGAGAACCTTGCCCTTTGTCAGAATCGCTGTCGAAAAGGATTCCCCTTCCTGAGTCCGCCACAGCCACTGTTCGGGTTTTCGCACGAGCAAATCCGTTGCGAACGGCGCGGGCAATTCCCAGGTGATCTTGACCGCCATGTCGAGTTCGTTTCGGCAGGGCATGATGACCATCAAGTCCACGTCGCTCTCCTCGTGGGGCGTGCCGTAAGCGTAGGAGCCGAACAGGATGATTTGATCGGGCTTGAAGCGATCCGCGATCTGCCTGGCGTAGCGGCGAATCACCCGCATGGGGATCTTCGCGCCATAGTAGAGGCTTGCGGATTTTGGGACAGGTTTCGTCGCTTTCGCTCCCATTCCCGTAGTGTACAACACGGAGGGTGGTGACTCCAGACGAAACGACCCTCAAAACGGAGGCCGCAATTGTTTCCGCCGGCCAAATTCCAGTGGCGGACGATTTCCGGTATGTTTGAACGTGGGGCGTGATTAAAATCGCCCTCAGTCAGCACCGACGGAGTGCTCCCTTGCGGTAACCTCGCAAGCTCGCTCTCGGCAGCCACCGGCCCGCCCGCAACCACGCTCACTCGTTTTATCCAGAAGGATTTCGACCAATGCAAACACCCAGCCACTCGTCGCGTCGTCAGTTTCTTCGAGGCATCGCCGCCGCGGGTGCCGCAAGCATTCTGCTCCCGTCGGCCAAGCGGGCCTTCGGCTATGAATCGTCAAACGACCGCCCGGTCTTTGCGACCATCGGCCTGCGAAATCAAGGTTTGGAGATCACCGGCAAGTCGCTTCGCTTTGCCGACTTCGCAGCGTTGGCCGACGTCGATTCGAACGTGCTGGGCGCCTACGTCGAAAAGGTGGAGAAAAGACAGGGCAAAAAGCCCGCTGCCTACGCGGACTATCGAAAAATCCTTGATCGGAAAGACATCGACGCGGTCATGATCGCCACGCCTGACCACTGGCACACGAAGATCGCGGTCGAGGCGATGGTCGCCGGCAAAGACGTCTATTGCGAAAAGCCGCTCAGTTTGACGATCGACGAGGGAAAGCTGATCGAGAAGGTCGTCAAGGAGACGGGCCGGGTTTTTCAGGTTGGCACGATGCAACGAACCGAGTCCGACCAGCGGTTCCTGCAGGCCATCGCTCTGATCAGAAATGGCCGCATCGGCAACGTCAAGAAAGTGACGTGCGGCATCAACGGCATGGAACCCTCGCCGGTCATTCCGGCGGTCCCAGTTCCCGATGGGCTGGATTGGGACTTTTGGCTCGGGCCGGCGCCCAGCGTTCCGTACCGGGCCCTACCGGAAATGCGGCAAGGTTACGGTGGCGGCGTACCGCTCTTCAGCAATTGCCACTATTCCTTCCGCAACTGGCACGAGTACTCCGGCGGAAAACTTACCGACTGGGGGGCCCATCACGTCGACATCGCGTGCTGGGCGCTCGGCGCCGGCGACACCGGACCGAGCAAGGTGACGCCCGTCGAATACATGTTGCCGGTCGAGTACAAGGACGGGTTCCCCGTGGTCGACGATCGCTACAACGCCGCGACCCAATTCACGATCCGCGTCGATATGCCCGACGGCGTCGAGATGATCATCACCAGCGAAGGTGATAACGGCATTCTCTTCGAGGGCAGTGAAGGCCGGTTCTTCGTCAACCGCGGAAAGATCGCCGGAAAGCCGGTTGACGATTTG
>DATLQY010000462.1:0-9201 GCA_035534975.1 Pirellulales bacterium | reverse complement strand
TGACTTTGGCCGGCAGACGCACGGCACTCCAGTCGAGCGCCTGCTTGCCGAGCTTGGGTTTGGCCGTCTCCTTGAGCATGACCTTTGCGCCGACCCAGTCTGGGTCGGCGGCGGAAACACTCGGCGACTCGAACACCCAGGCGAGCGAATGACACAAGCAGGCCGCTCGAACGAAATACCGTAAATCGCCGCTGGCACGGATCAAGAGAAAGCGGCGGGGGGACGGCATGGCGGCTCACGACTCCGAATCGTCGTCGGTGATCAGGCGAACGTCTTCGATCCCCACGTCGGTGCCGGCGTCGAGCACCATTACCACGGTGCCGTGATGGCACTCGCCGTGGGCGCGGACGGTCATGTGGCTGCCTCCATTCTCGCGGAGCTTGGCGATCACGTCCTGGGGGCTCAAGGCCTCCTCGCCGTCGACCAACACGATGCTGTCGGCTTCGATGCGGACGTTCACGGTGTCGTCGGTCGATTGGTTCGTCGACGGATCGGAGCCCTTTTCTTTTTGTTCCGCCGGCGGAACCGAAATCGAGGCTTGCATGGCGTGCATCGAGGTGACCATGAAGAAGATCAGCAGAAAGAACACGATGTCCACCATGGCGGTCATGTCGATCAGGTCTTCTTCCACTTCATCGGGACTCTTCGCGAGCAATGCGCCGCCGCCGTCGTGATCGGCGCTGTCCTGCGCACCGCCGTCGTGCATACCGCTCGGCGAGTGGGTCGGCTCGGGCCCCGGCACGTAGATCTCTTCCCGGCAACGGGGGCAAAGCGCTCGCTTACCCGCGTGGCCGGCGGTGGCCTTTATTTTCTTGCCGCAGCTCGGGCAACTCAATCTAATCGTCATGGAACGGCTTGAAAGGGAGTCGAAAAGTCAATTGGTCTCGTGTACGCCCAGGTAAAGCTTGATCTCGCCCGCGTCGTTGGCGAACCGCATGAGTTCGGAGACGTCCTTGTGGGCGACGTTCTGCTCGGCCTTGATGATCACCCGGTCGTGCCCTGCGGCGAGCATGGATTCGATGGCCGCCTGGATTGTCTTCTCCTGGTCGGCCGCCGCGATCGGTTTGGCGTCGCTCGCTTCGCCAATGGTCACCTGCGCGCCGCGTTCGCCCCCGCCCGCCACGACGTTGATGATCACCGCGCCGTCGGTGTCGGCCGCCGTGCAGTGCGCCGCCTGCGCCAGGTCGATCTCGGCCATGGCCGAAACCAGGGCCGTGACCATGAAGTAGATGTTCATCATGAACACCAGGTCGATCATGGCCGTGATGTCGAAGTTCGCTTCTTCCTCGTGCCGCTTGGCTGGCAGCAGCGAGCCATCTTCGCCTTCAGCGGCGAACAACTCGGCTCCTTGCATGACTTGGACTCCAGGGACCTCGCCGAATGTGGCGGCACGCGGAGTGTGCCTACGACTTAACGGACTTCCTGTTGGGCCATTTCGCCGGACGTGATCACGTCGAGCAGTTTCCCCAGCCCGGCGCTGACCGAATCCTGCATCTTGTGCATCTTGATGCGCACGATCGAGAGCAGGAAGTTGAGCGGGATCGCGGTGAGCAGGCCCATCGCGGTGCAAATCAGGGCGATGCTGATTTCCTTGGCGATATGGTGCGGCTCGACCTTCTCGCCCGTCCCGATCCGGCCGAAGGCGGCCATCATCCCTAGCACCGTGCCGAACAGGCCCAAGAGCGGACCGGCCTTGATCGCCGTCACGATCCAACTGATGCGGTGATCGAGGTCCATCAGCACGTCTTGCTGGAAATGCTCGGCCAACATTTTGCGGAGTTTCGTGGGAGGCATTTCGGCGTTGAGGATCGCCTCGTGGGAAAAATGAGGCAGCGCGCGGCTGTCGCCCTCGCAGAGGTCGAGCGCCCCGTCGGTGTCGCTGGAAACGACCCGTTCACAGACCTCATCGACGAAATCCTCGGCGGCGCGCCGAGTGCGGAAGCTGAGCTGGCGCAATCGCCGCCAGACGACGATAAAGCAATAAGCGCCCCACAGGCCGTTCATGGCCAAGAAAAGATAAGTGGCATCGCCCATCGTGCCGGCTAGGGCATTGACGTTTTCCATTTCAGCCTCGCGACTCCTCTGGGGAACTTGAAACCGCGTCCATGTCCATGACTTCCTCCATTACCGTCGATCCTGCCGATTCCCCTTCATGCTAGCCGTTGGCGCGACGGCTTGCAACGGTTTTTCAACAGACTTGTCGCCGCGGACCAACGCCGTTCATCCGTGCGCCGAAACCTTTGGCAAGCGGACGTCGGGGCCTGGCAGGCGGGACGCCTGCGCCACACACGCCGGCGTCTTGGGAGCCGCGGTTTCGGGCGTTTTCAGTGTTTCGACGTGTTTCGACGCCGGCGGATGGACTTTTCCGCGTCCGTGTGGTGGAATAGAGTTCTCACCGCAGTCCTTGAATCCCTCCGATGAATGGGTCGCAGGCCATGCCCGCTCGATCTGCCGAAGCGTTTTACGTTCTCCGACGGGTCGGTAGGACTCGGAACATGGTCCGGCTCCCCGCCACCAGCGGTGGCGGGGAGCCGGACCACCGGACGGAAAGTATTGAGAGAGGTGAAATGGAGCGATGCCTTAGCCTTCCAAACTGTCCGCTCCTGCCGGACAAGCCGGCGAGGGGGCGGCCGAAAACTCGCAATTTGCATGCATCAACGGGGCTAACGCCGGGATACCTGCTGATCGGGTCGGGTCGCCTGTTCGCATGGATTGGCATGTCGTTGACCCTGCTGGCGCTTTCCAGCCCCGGCCTCGCCGCCGAGCCGGCGGGTAATAGCACGATCGACTTCAACCGCGACATCAAACCGATCCTGTCGAACACGTGTTTCAAATGCCACGGGCCGGACCCGGCCGCGCGCAAAGGAGGAACCGACGGCTTGCGGCTCGATAAGGCCGAAGGGGCGACGGCCGACCTGGGAGGCTATGCCGCGGTCGTGCCCGGCCAGCCGGAAACGAGTGAGTTGATCGCCCGCGTCACCTCGTCCGATCCCGACAACGCGATGCCGCCCCCCTCGACCGGTAAGAAACTGAGCGCGCGGGAGATCGAGCTGCTGACGGCCTGGATTCGCGAGGGGGCGAAGTACGCCGGGCATTGGTCGTACGCGAAACCCGTTCGGCCGGTACCGCCCGCGGTACAAGACGACGCCTGGCTGCGAAATGAAATCGACCGCTTCATCGTCAGCCGGCTGCGGCGCGATGGATTGCAGCCGTCGCCCGAGGCCGACCGTTACGCGCTGGCGCGCCGCGTGTCGCTCGATCTTACCGGCTTGCCGCCCACCATCGAAGAAGCCGATGCTTTCGTCTCCGACACCGATCCGCGGGCCTACGAAAAGCTGGTCGAACGGCTGTTGGAGAAGCCGTCCTATGGCGAGCATTGGGCGCACATGTGGCTCGACCTGGCCCGCTACGCCGATTCGGCCGGCTACGCCGACGATCCGCTGCGCACGATCTGGCTTTATCGCGACTACGTGATCCGCTCGCTGAACGCGAACAAGCCTTTCGATCAGTTCACTGTCGAGCAACTGGCGGGCGATCTGCTGCCCGGCGCGACCGAGGAGCAGCTCATCGCCACGGCCTTTCATCGCAACACGCTGACCAACAACGAAGGCGGCACCAACGACGAAGAGTTCCGCAACGTGGCCGTCGTCGACCGGGTCAATACGACCCTGGCCGTTTGGATGGGCACCACCGTCGCCTGCGCCCAGTGCCACGATCACAAGTACGACCCGATCACGCAGGAAGATTTCTTCCGCTTCTTCGCCTTCTTCAACAACACCGAGGACGCCGATCGGGGGGATGAATCGCCGCTGCTACCGGTGTATACAGGCGAGCAACAGCGCCAGCGGGCGGCATGGCAGGAGCAACTGGCCTCGTTGGAGCTAACTTTGCGCACGCCCACTGATGAGTTGCGGGCCGCCCAGGAGCGCTGGGAGCGGAGCTTCCCACTCGATTTGAAGTGGTTGCCGCTGGTACCGGCCGCCGTCGTTTCGCAAGCCGGCGCGGCCGTGACGTTGGCCGGCGACGGCGACGTGCGCGTCGCGGCCGGGGCGGCCAACGATACCTACACACTCGAAATTCCCTTGGCGGCGAACACCCTGGCCGACGGCAGAAGCAGCGTGCCCGCTACACTGTGGGCGCTGAAGCTCGAGGCCCTTCCCGACGAGTCGCTGGCGGGCAAAGGCCCCGGCCACGCCGACGGCAATTTCGTGCTCACCGGAACCGACGTCGTGGTCACGCCGCCCGCCGATCTGGCGCCGGCCGGGCGGTACGTGCGGATCGAATTGCCCGGCACGGACAAGATCCTTTCGCTGGCCGAGGTGCAGGTCTTCCACGGCGGCGAAAACGTGGCACCCCGGGGCGATGCCTCGCAAAGCAGCACGGCCTTCGACGGAACGGCGAAACTGGCCATCGACGGCAACACCGACGGCCGTTACTTCGAAGCCAAGTCGACCACTCATACGGCCCCTTCGGAGAACCCCTGGTGGGAAGTCGATCTCAAATCCGCTCAGCCCATCGACCGGATCGTCGTCTTCAACCGCACCGACCCCACCACCGAGGAACGCCTTAGCAACTTTCGCCTGCTGGTGCTCGACGAGCTTCGCGAGCCTCTTTGGCAACAGACCGTCGCCGCCGCCCCTAAACCTAGCGCGGAGTTTGCGACCAACGGAGCGCGCAAGGTCGAGCTGAACGTGGCGGTTGCCGATTACACGCAAGCCGGCTTCGATGCGATGCACGTCCTGGTCAACCCCGCCTCGAAGCAGAAAGGTTGGGCGATCGGCGGCGCGACGGGCATGGCGCATTCGTTGACGCTGTTGGCCAAGAGCGGCACTGAACTCAAGGCCGGGGCGAAGCTTACCGTGACGCTCGCGCACGCCTCTCAGCTTGCCAACCACACGCTGGGACGCTTCCGGCTGTCGCTTGCTTTCGACCCGCGGGCGGCCGAGCTTGCCCACACGCCGCCCCTGGTGGTCGAAGCGCTGCGCGTGCCCGCCGGCCAACGCACCGCGGCGCAGGCCGAATTGGTCGCGATGCATTACCTGTCGCTGGCGCCGGAGCTGGAACCAGTTCGGCGCCAAGCGGCCGAGCTGACGAAGCAACTGGCCGAGCTGAAGCCCGCCACCGTGCCGATCCTGCGCGAGCTTGCCGACGGGCAGCGCCGCGCGACCCGCATCCAGCACCGCGGCAACTTCCTCGACCTGGGAGCCGAAGCGACCGAGGGAACGCCGCCCGCGCTGCCGCCGCTGCCGGAGGGCGCGCCGCGAAACCGCCTGACGCTGGCCCGCTGGCTGGTCGACGAGAACAACCCGCTCACGCCGCGCGTGATCGCCAACCGCTACTGGGAGCAATTGTTCGGCACCGGCATCGTCGCCACCAGCGAGGAGTTCGGCGCGCAAGGCGAGATGCCGTTCCATCCCGAACTGCTCGATTGGCTGGCGACCGAGTTGGTGGGTTCGCGTTGGGACATGAAGGCCTTCGTGAGGCTGCTGGTCACGTCGGCCACATACCGCCAGTCGTCACGAGTCACGCCGGAGTTGGACCAGCGCGACCCAGACAACCGGCTGCTTGCGCGCGGGCCTCGCGTGCGGCTCTCGGCCGAGATGGTCCGCGACCAGGCGTTGTTCGCCGGCGGGCTGTTGAGCGCGAGGATGTACGGACCATCCGTCAAACCCCGGCAGCCGTCGATGGGGGTCAATGCGGCGTTCGGCGGCGGCATCGACTGGCAGACGAGCGACGGCGAAGACCGCTACCGCCGCGCGCTCTATACGATGTGGCGGCGTTCGAATCCCTACCCGTCGATGGCCACGTTCGACGCGCCCAATCGCGAGGTCTGCACGGTGCGGCGGGCGCGCACGAACACGCCGCTGCAAGCGCTGGTCACGCTGAACGACCCGGTGTTCGTCGAGGCGGCGCAGGCGCTGGCGCGGCGGGCCGTATCGGCCGGCGGTCCGACGGCGGCCGACCGGGCGCGCTACGCTTTCCGAGTGTGCCTGGCGCGTCCGCCGCGCGACGACGAGCTGGCCCGGCTGGTGCGACTGTACGAGCGCAGCTTGGCCCGCCTTGCTCAAACTCCTGAGGAAGCCCGGCGATTGGCGACCGAGCCCCTGGGTGAGGCGCCGCCGGAGATGAACGTCGCCGAGTTGGCGGCCTGGACGGTGGTGGGGAACGTGTTGTTGAATTTGGACGAGACGATGATGAAAAGGTGATGGAATTGCGGATTTCGGATCGCGGATCGTGGATTGGAAAGCCGGACATGTATCGAAGGCGGAGGCGTTCACTGCGGTGGCCGTGCTCGCTGGAAATGAAGCTTGGCCGGAAGCTCGAACGTGATTCGCCGCCAATCCGTGAGTCGTTGGTTGCCGTTCGATCTGAACACGACGACGCAACGGTAAGGCCATGACCGACACGACGGCCGAAGCTGAGCGAATTCTGATCGACATTTACCGCCGCATGTCGGTTTCGGACAAGTGGCGACAATTGGGTGAACTTTACCGTACCGCCCGATTGTTGCATGAAGCCGGCTTTCGTCAACGCCGGCCCGATGCCACTGCGCAGGATGTCGTACACGACTGGTTGGAGTTGACGCTGGAGCCGGAGTTACTGCGTCAGTTGCGGGGAGACGATCGATGGATCAATTGGCTGGCCTCAAACCCGTGAAAATGCCCGTCGTTGCTGGTATACTGCCTTGAGGACGGAACCAGCTCAACAAGTGGTGGGTGGTGCCCGCCGTGAAGAGAGACCCTCGCCTATGGCATTCCCTAATCCGCGATCCGCTATCCGCAATCCGCGATCGCTCCTGCACCAGACCCGACGGCACTTCCTCAAGGATTGCCAGACCGGGCTGGGCGCCTTGGCGCTGGGATCGCTCCTGGCCCGCGATTTGCCGGCCGCGACGACCGCCGCGGTCAACCCGTTGGCGCCGAAACCACCGCACTTCGCCGCCAAGGCCAAGCGCGTCATCTACCTGCACCTGACCGGCTCGCCGCCCCACTTGGACCTGTACGACTACAAGCCCGAACTGGTCAAGCTCAATGGCGAGCCTTGCCCCGAGACGTTCCTCAAAGGAAAGCGCTTCGCGTTCACCTCCGGCACGCCCAAGTTGCTGGGCACTCCACGCACTTTCGCCCAGCACGGCGAAGGGGGCGTGTGGCTTTCCGACGCGGTGCCCCACTTGCACGAAGTGGCCGACGAGATGTGCGTCATTCGCTCGATGACTACCGATCAGTTCAACCACGCCCCGGCCGAACTGTTGCTCTACACCGGGTCGCCGCGCTCCGGCCGGCCCTCGATGGGCGCCTGGGCCACCTATGGCTTGGGATCGGAAAACGAGAACCTGCCGGGCTTCGTGGTGCTGATCTCCAGCGGCGTACAGCCCAACGGCGGCAACAATTCCTTCGGCAGCGGGTTCCTGCCCTCGGTGTACCAGGGTGTACAGTGCCGCTCCAAGGGCGACCCGGTGCTCTACGCCTCGGATCCGCCGGGCATGAACCGCGAATCACGCCGTGAAACGCTCGACGCGCTGCGCGATTTGAACGAGATCCAGGCCCGCGAGCTGGGCCACCCCGAAACCCTGACGCGGATCGCCCAGTACGAGCTGGCGTTCCGCATGCAGACGGCGGTGCCCGAGGTCATGGACATGTCGCGCGAGTCGGCCGACACGCTGGCGGCCTACGGGGCCCAGCCCGGCGCGGCGAGCTTCGCCAACAACTGCCTCCTGGCGCGGCGGCTGGTCGAGCAAGGGGTGCGGTTCGTGCAGCTCTTCGACTGGGGCTGGGATTTCCACGGCACGGGGCCGGGCGAGGACATTCGCGACGGGCTCACGAACAAGTGCGCCACGATGGACAAGCCGGTTTCGGCGCTGATCAAGGACCTCAAGCAGCGCGGGCTCTTGGATGAGACGCTGATCATCTGCGGCGGCGAGTTCGGCCGCACGCCCTTCCGCGAGGGGCGGACGGCGAGCGGAAGCACCTTGGGTCGCGACCACTTCCCCGACTGCTACTCGATGTGGCTGGCGGGCGGCGGCGTCAAGGGGGGCCATACGCACGGCGAATCGGACGAGCTCGGCTTCTCGATCGCCCGCGACAAGGTCCACATCCACGACCTGCAAGCCACGATCATGCACCTGCTTGGCTTCGACCACACACGGCTGTCGTACCGTTTCCAGGGCCGCGACTACCGGCTGACCGACGTCCACGGCGAAGTCGTGCGTGCCGTGCTGACGTGAGTCGTCGGAGGATGCGCCTCTGTAGGGAACGCCCTCTCCCGGCGCGCCGGGATTCCGTGAGCGGCGAGTGGACATTTTCAGAGAAACATCCATTCCGATCAACCGGGCGGCGGGTCCTTCGATTCGTTCATCAGGATCTCCGTCGTAAACTCGGCGCGCGATGCGCTGACGATCGGTTTGCCGTGCTTTCGGCACCATGCCACGAGTGCGTCGACGTCGATAGGCACACGCCGAATGGCCAACCCGCTGTTCAGCAATTCGCGCACGGAGCGATCGGCGCTACGTTGCCAGTCTTCGAAGTTCTCGTCAAACGCCTCCAAATCGTCGGCGACCTGCCGAAGTTTCGTGAATTGAACCGCGTCGAACCAGGCCACCCCGATACAAACATTGGGTAAACCGACGTGCCCCCTCGCTCTCTTTCGTTCTCTCTTTCGTTTTCGTGCCATCTTTATTCCTCTTGATCTGGCGAATGGCCCTCACGGAACGGCCCAAGGAACTTTTCGCCATCATAACGAATCATGTGTTCAGGAGCTTCGCCAATCCAGACTTCCGATTCCCATACGATGTCAGCCGCGTCCCGCGAGATAGGAAGTCAAGTCCCGAGGCAGGTTCAGCACTTGAGCAATTGACTGCTCCACATGCTCTAGCTTCCGATCGCGCGCCGCTGAGACATGTTGGCCGATTTCGCGGATCTCATGCCAGTCAGGGAGTGGCAATGTCCGGATTTCGGTGGCATTGACCTGCGTGCTGCCGCTGATCGCGCGAAAGTAGCGATCGAGCAACGCGGAATTGAACAACGCGGCCAGACCGAACGCCTCGTCATGGGACAATTCGCCCTGTTCTGCCTCAGATGAAACTGGAATTCTCGGGTGCTTGGGTTAGCATAACCCTAAGCCCTGGAGGTTTCCATGAATCGTCAACGCAAAAAGGTTCCGGGTCCGGAGAAGTTGGCCATCTTGAGGCGGTATCTCGTGGAG
>DATLQY010000461.1:0-2484 GCA_035534975.1 Pirellulales bacterium | reverse complement strand
TGTCGAAACGCCACACTAGCCGCAGGCGCACGCCGTACTTCCAACGACGCACGCAGCCCGGCGCGCCACCGGGCGTCGTGGTCATCGATCCGGCCGCACCGCCGCCCGCGATCCAGTTGATCGCCTACGGACCCAACGAGTTCGACGAAATGCCAATCGACGGCGTGTCGTCCATTGACAAGTACCTGGGGCGTTCGCCGGTCACCTGGGTCAATGTCGCCGGTCTGGGCAACGCGGAGGTGATTGGCGAATTGGGGCGTCTCTTTCGCTTGCACGCTTTAGCGTTGGAAGACGTGGTGAACCTGCACCAGCGGGCCAAAGTCGAGCGGTACGGCGAGCATCTATTCGTCGTTGCCCGCATGGCCCGCTTCGAGGGCCACCACGACACTGAACAGGTCAGTCTGTTTCTGGGGCGGGACTTCGTGCTTACGTTTCTGGAGGATCCGGGCGACGTGTTCGAGCCGGTTCGCGATCGTCTGCGAGAGGGGGCCGGGCCCATCCGCGAGTCCGGCGCCGGATACCTGGCATACTCGCTTTTGGACGCGGTCATCGACTCCTTTTTTCCGCTGATCGAAGCCCATGGAGAACGGCTCGACGCGCTGGAAGATCTGGTCATTGCCCGGCCCGACCGGCGGTTGATTGCCCGCATCCACGAGGCCAAACGCGACTTGAGGGGCTTGAGGCGCGCGATTTGGCCGCTGCGCGAGGCGATGAATTCGCTGGCGCGGGATCCGTCGGAATGGTTCGACGACGAGACCCGCGTCCATTTGCGCGATTGCCACGACCACGTGGTGCAAATCATCGACCTGGTCGAGACCTACCGCGAGCTCGGCTCGGACCTGACCGATTTGTACCTGTCGAGCTTGAGCCACCGGATGAATGAGGTGATGAAGGTGCTAACCGTCATCGCCACGATCTTCATGCCCATCAGCTTCATCGCCGGGGTCTACGGCATGAACTTCGAAAACATGCCTGAATTGTCGTGGCGTTACGGGTACGCCTTCTCCTTGGGGCTGATGACCGCGGTGACGGGAGGAATGCTCTACTTCTTCCACCGCAGGGGCTGGCTGCTGTCGCAGACAGCGGAGGCCGAGGCGGAAAAGTAGGTGCGCGGCAATGGCTTATTTCGAACTTGTGCTCTTGATTCTCGCCGTGCTGGCCGGCTGGATCCTGACATTGTTGAGCCTGCCGGGCAACTGGCTGATGGTCGCCGCCGCGGCGATCTTTGCTTACTTGGCGCCGGAAGGAGGGCCCGACATTAGTTGGACCACCGTCGCCGTGCTGGGCGGCCTGGCAACACTGGCTGAGATCATC
Organism: Pirellulales bacterium; assembly: GCA_035534975.1. Lineage (GTDB taxonomy): Bacteria > Planctomycetota > Planctomycetia > Pirellulales > JAICIG01 > DATKSN01. The sequence goes on along the minus strand of DATLQY010000461.1, from coordinate 1,170 downwards.
GAGTTCGCGGCCGGCGCGCTGGGCGCGGCAAAGGTGGGTGGGAGTAAGCGCGGCGCGGTACTGGCCGCGCTCGGCTCCATGATCGGCGCCATCGCGGGCGCCATGGTAGGCGCGGCACCGGTCCCTCTGATTGGATCGATGGTTGGAGCGGTCCTGTTCGCTTGCATCGGCGCGCTTGGCGGCGCCATGCTGGGCGAGCACTGGAAAGGCAGGGATCTGGGCGATAGCTGGAAGGTCGGCCAGGCTGCGTTTTGGGGCCGGTTGATCGGGACGCTCACCAAGACAGCCATCGCCTCGGCCATGGCCGTCATCACCATCGCCGCGGGCCTTTTCTTTTGACCGCCGTTTCTTCTGACCGCCGTCGCGTCTACCGTAGCGAGATCAGCTTGGCGCGCGAGTCGGTGTCGATCGTCAGCTTGTCTTCCCGCGCAAGCCAGCCGACAGCTTGCATCACCAGGTCGCGCGGCGCATCGAGCTCCTTCACGATCTTGGCTGCGCTCATGGGTCCACGTTCGGACAACAGCTTCCAAACGGCGCCTGCGCATTCACCGATTTGTTCCACTCCGCAGCTTTCCAATGTCATGGCCATCCGTAGACTCCTCCTGGTTAAGCTGATCCTTTCTGGGGCACGTGGGTCGTGGGTGAGCCGCAAAGAAGCGTAGGGCCGTGGTCACCCTGGGACCCATTACGCACGAGTATACTACGGTGGGGCTGAAAACCTCAAGGGGCGTGTGCTGCGGGTTTGTGTCGAAGCATGGAACGTGCAGTCGAGAATCGCCCCATAACATCTAGGGTTCTTTGCGAGTTGCCCGCGGCGGACGAGTCGATACGACCATCGCGGGTGGCCGCGGGCAAGTCGTAAAGAACCGGGTTGAACTGACCGCTTCGCGGGTGGCGGCTATGGGCGTTGATCGGGGGCCGTCGCCTCGGCTCTCCGCATGCCCCCGACTCCGCAGTTCGGGCAGCGATCCGCGACGTCGTCGGCCTCGTCGGCGGGCGGCGTTGACGTGCCGTCGGCGCCACCGCCCGGCTCCGGTTCGGAGAGGCGGGCCGCGTTCAATAAACGGCGACAGACCTCCAGTTTGGCCTTCCGCCGGCAGTTGGCCAGAAAGCCGTACTGCCGAATCCGCGCGAAGCGCGCGGGGAGGACGTGCAACAGGAAGCGGCGGA
>DATLQY010000460.1:0-8541 GCA_035534975.1 Pirellulales bacterium | reverse complement strand
CAACAACAAGGCCAAACTCGCTATGAGAAAAGCGTACGGTTTTCGGACCTACGAGGCGATCCAACATGCCCTGTACCATCAACTTGGAGCGCTACCGACACCAAAAACGACCCACGAATTCGCCTGACGAGCCGAAACTTTGGGAACCCCGCCTTGGTAACGGCACTGGCCGTGTCACCCCAATGCCGGTACAATGCGAACAGGAAAAGGCGGTGCCGTAACCGCCTTACAGTACACCAATTTACGCGTCATTCCAACGCCAGACCAACGTTACCGCTGTGGCAGGCGCGCTGGATTCAAAATCCAGATTCCAGATTGCGCGTGAATGGCGAGGCCGTTGGAGTGGCATGACGGCAACTAACCTCGAGCGATGACGCTGGTCGATTTCGTAATGACTTTTCCGTGCTTCGTCCCACTACAACCGTCGGGAGTTCCATTTACTTTCAATGCGGAAGGGGACGACTGCCTCCCGGTATTCACGGACGATGACCTCCTTCGGCGGTTTTGTGAATCGTCAAGCGTCGGAACGGTGGTCGGGAGGGCGAAGATCGCAAATTCTGCAGCTCTGGTCAACGTACTTCGGGATTGCGATCATTGCGAAATTGGACAAGGTCGGATCGTGACTCATGTAATCCTTGACCCAAGCGCTGAGATGGCTCGCGTGCATTCTATCAGCGAGTTCGTTGCCCACCTCGAACGAACGGATTAACCGCCCACGTCCTCTTCAATGCTCACTCGCACGGATGAGTGGTTCGCTCTGCCCCGGAAACTGGTTCAGCTTTCCAACGCTGGCCGGATGGCTCAAATCCGCCGGCGACCCCGCGACCACGAGGACGTCTGCCCACTATGGGGGCGGGATCGGGCTTTTGACTCCGGCCGCACCGAGCCGAACACGTTTTCACCGCTTCGACGTTTCCGATCGACACCAACTCTGTCGACTCCCATATCCCCGGCCTCATGCCTACCCAGGACGGCTACGAGTCATCCTGCCGAGCGCGACGGTCTGACCGGCCGCAGCCAGGCAAGGGGCAAGCGTCAGTTGGCACGGTCCGTGCTTGGACGCGGACCTTGACACCGATGACACCCAGGAATTCTCCGTCGCCATGCACCCGAACACGCTCTATATCGCCAAGGAAGCCCAGCAGATGGCGAAGAACGCCAAGGGTGATGACTGCGCGGTATTTCAGAAGGTCGCACTCGTCAGCATGTGCCTCATGGCCGCAGCCGGCACCAGTCAAGTGCTGCTTTCACTTTGGAGGGAGCTGAACCGCAAGGAAGATCGGCAGCGCGGCCGAGGCCGGTAAACCGGTAAACCGCCATGCCGTTTCCCACGGACACAAGTGTCCACCAAGCCGCGAAACCGAGCTTCGAACCGGCGCCCAACGTGAGTGCGATGTCAAGCCGGCCATATCCCCAAAATGTCCCCAAGGAACAAAGCCGGACGCGTCGTCCGAATCGCAGATAGCTGCAAGTCGCTGCATCGTATCTACTTACGAAGTACGCCCGGCTGGACTCGAACCAGCAACCTGCGGATTAGAAGTCCGCTGCTCTATCCAATTGAGCTACGGGCGCATGGCGCTCGATTACGCCGCGTTTTTGGCTGATTTTCGCGGTTCTAGTACCATGCCCAAGTCTACTCGAACGGCTGCCACTCGCAAAGCACACGAAGCGCCCGCAACGAAACTCGGCCCCCCGGTCCGCAGGTGGTCGAGGTTCGGATCGCAATTCTCGGCAGGTTGCCCCCACGCCCGGTCATAGACGCAGAGCCTCCCCGCGTCGAACGCCATCCTTCGGGCCGGCAGCCGGCCCAACGAGCTCCCGCCTCCCGCGGGCTCTTGGTGGACGCTTTCGCGCCCGGTGTCGGTTCGCGGGTCCGATTCCAAGCTCGTGATGTAGCTGCGCCGAACGGGAAACCACGCCAGGAAGCACTCACGCTCGACAAACGACTGTTCCAGCGTGGCGAAGGCCAGGTCATTTTCTCCCAGGGCGGCATGGAGACGATACAGCCAATACGGACGCTTGCGACGATTGACCCGGCGCATCAAGACACGTAAGCTGTTCGGTAGCGCATCGGGGCGCTACCGTGTCCGCGGAGAGGACTGAGTCCACCCGACTGCGATCGACGAAGGGACTGCACTTCGGCTGACGAACCTACTTTCAGCCCGTGACGCGGACACCGGGCGCCATGAAAGAAGGTCGTTGTGTCCGATTCGACTTTCTCCTTCGATCGCCAGTGGCCCTACCGGCCCGACTTCAACCAGTTCAAGCGCCAGGCGAAGGAGCTGCTCAAAGCCTACCGCGCCGGCGACGCCAACGCAGTCGCCGAAGTCCAGCGGCACGAACAGGCGCCCGACCCGACTGCTTTCGCGTTGCATGGCGCGCAGCGTGTGCTCGCCAGAAGCTACGGCTTCACAAGCTGGCAGAAGCTGAAGAGTTACGTCCAGACGATCCAGCCCTACTGGCGCCCGCTCGACCCAAAGTCTGCTGACGATGCGAACGGGTTCCTGCGCCTGGCGTGCATCACCTATTTCGACGACGATCATCCCTCGCGGCGTGTGAGGGCGCGGCGGCTCTTCGCCGAAAAGCCGCACCTCGCGGAGGCCAACATTTACACCGCGGCGGCGGTTGGCGACGTCGCGGCGGTTGCCGACTTCCTGGCGAAGAAGGTCGACGTGCATGCGAAAGGGGGACCGTTCGATTGGGAACCGCTGCTATACGCGGCGTACTCGCGACTCGACAGCGAAGCCGAAGGGCACTCGACGTTGGAAGCAGGGCGGCTGTTGATCGAGCTTGGCGCCGACCCGAACGCGGGCTTCCTGTGGGAGGGGGGATACGTCCTTACAGCGCTGACGGGAGTGCTCGGCCTGGGCGAGGACGACGCGGGGCGTGGCGAAGGGCCGTTGTGGCAGCCGCCGCACCAACACTGGGTCGAGTTCGCGCGGCTCCTGCTCGAAGCGGGCGCCGACCCCAACGACAACCAGGGACTCTACAACCGCATGCAACAACCGAACGACGACCACTTGAAGCTGCTCTTCGAATATGGCCTGGGCAAGGATCGGGGCGGGCCATGGTTCAAGCGGTTCTGGCAGCGCTGGCCGTACGCCGATGCGGCGCGCGACTTCACCTGCGTGGTGCTCGACCGCGAGTGCGGGCGCTGGCCGTACGCCGATGCGGCGCGCAGCCCGGCGGACATTCTCGCCTATCAGTTGCGCTGGGCGGTTGGCGCGAACTATTTTGACCGCGTCAAACTGCTCGTCGAGAACGGCGTGGACGTTAACCATCCAGACCGCGGGCGAACGCCGTACGCGGAAGCCGTCTACGGCGGTCATCAGCAAATCGCCGACTATCTTGTCGCCAAGGGAGCGAAGCGAATCGCGATCGCTCTCAGTAAGACGGAGGAATTTCACATAGCCTGCTACCGAGACGACGCGGATCGCGTCCGTGAGCTCGTCGCGAGCGATCCGTCGCTCCTGAAGGACGCGGAGGGACTCCTCACCGAGCTCGCCGAAGGAGGCTGTGCGAACAGTGTTCGCTCGTTGGTGGAACTGGGCGCCAGCGTCAACGGCAAGGCGGGCGGTGCATCGCCGTTGTGGTGCGCCGCTCGTGGCGGTCACCTGGACACCGTCAAATTGCTCGCCGAACTCGGCGCGGACCTGCACGCCCGCAACCCTTTCTACGACTCCCCGCCGTTGGGCGCCGCAAACTACAAGGGCCATCGGCACGTCGTTGAGTATCTGCTTCAGTTCGCGCCGATCTGCGACGCCGTCAAGTACGGAGGACTCGATCGAGTCCGCGCGTTGCTGCGCGAGAATCCTGAGTGCGTGCGCGTCCGAGACAAAGACGGACGCACTCCCCTGCACTACCCGTACAAGGACACACAGCACGGCGCCCAGATCATCGAGCTTCTCATCGCCCACGGCGCCGACACGAGCGCCAAGGACAACGAAGGCCGCACTCCCGCCGACCAGATGCTGCAAAAGGGCCGCCGGGATCTGGCAGAGGTTTTGCGCCGGCACGGTGGCGACTCAGTATGAGCGGCGCAGTTAGATCGCGCGGCACACGTCGCGCAAGGCCGGATGATTCAGTCCAGGGCAGGCACGAGGAGGGGGTTAGGGAGTCGGCAAAACTGGTGTCAATCGGAAACGTCGAAGCGGTGAAAAGCCTGTTCGGCTGGGTGCGGTCGAACCCAAAAAGCCGGGTGCAATTTGAACTCGGCCCGTCGTGCGAAAAGAGCCCGGAAGTCATGCAAAAACGCCCTTCGACCTGCTGGCCGAAAGGCATTTGGAAGAATTATAGTCCGGGCGCCACGATGGCTACTGAACTTTTTCGGCAGGGCGTCAGCGTCTTGTTTTTGCAGCAAACCATTGCAAGCAAAGCACTTGTGGCAATCCTCACATCTTCGTGTTTTGAGCAGACCTTGCCAATATGACCGGGAATCGATTCATTCCACGTGCCGATCAATGCTTCGGTTGCTCGATCCGTGAATTCTCGCATAATCGATGTAATCTCCGGTTGTCCGACACGACAAACCTTATGGGCACGCCGTTGCGGGCGGTTCGCGTCGCTTAAGAGCTGGAGGCCGCCGTGGTCGATTGGGAATCAATCATCCGCACGAACGGGGCAATGGCGTTCGACACCGCTTGGCGACTGTTGGGCCACGCCGCCGACACGGAAGACGCCGTGCAGGAGGCCCTACTGGAAGCCTTCCAACTGTACGCGCGACAGCCGATCCGCAATTGGGGTGGGCTCCTGCGGCAGTTGGCGATGCGGAGGGCCATCGATCGATTGCGGCAGCGGTGCGCCGTCCTGTCCCTGCCGCTCGAAGCACTCACGTTCGACCCGGTCTCACCCGAATCTGAGCAACCCGAATCGATCGCGGTCGAGCGCGAGCTGGCCGACCGCTTACGCCTGGCCATCGCCAAGCTTCCGGATCGCGAGGCCAATGTCTTCTCACTTCATTACCTGGGCGAAATGGCTAACAGCGAAATCGCGGAAACGCTGGGGATCAGCGCGGACGCGGTGGCCGTGGCCCTCCATAGGGCACGAAACCGGCTCAAGCAGTTGCTGGGTCTGCAAAAGGACCTGGCGAGGAGATCGCAATCATGAAACCAAATCGACCGGCACTCCGAGACGAATCAGACGACGCACTGGATCGCGCGATTCGCGCTGCGACCGCTGAGTCGCCTCCTGTAGAAATCAAGCAGCGCGTGATCGAATCTGCCGCGGTCTTCACTCTCAGCAGCCATTCCAGGTGGTGGCGTCGGCGGAGACACTCGTGGTTCGTCGCGGCTTCCGCTGCTTTGGCAGTTAGCGGTGCATGCGTCATTGCGTTCCTCTTGATGCCTTCCTCATCGGTCGCCTTGGAAGACGTGCGCACGGCGGTCAAGTCGCAGTCATGGATCCGCGTGGCCCGCACGGGGGACAACCACCCGGGCACGACATGGCTCTCGCCCGAGCGCCAGGTCTGGGCCTTTCGCACAAACAATTGGTTCATATTCACAGACGGCCGCGAGCGAGCGAAGTACGAGTACCGCACTGGCCGCGAGCGAATCGAAAAAATGGCCCTGTCCGAAGAAGACACACAGCTCGTCTCGGCTGTGGATTACGTGTCGCAAGGCCTGTGGTTGTTTGGAACGGAGAGGGTCGTCTCCCAAGAGAGGAGGGAATTCAAGGAGGCCGGCAAGAAATGGATCGAATTCGACATGGTTCTCTGGCGCGGCGACATGAACCTTGGCACTCTACGCGTCGATCCTGAAACGCGGCTCCCTGTCTATCTTCTGCTTCGGTCCCAGACCGACGCCAAGAAGTCCATGAAATACGATTTCACGTACTTGGATGCCGGCCCGGCCGACATTTACGCACTGGGCGTTCCGGCCGAGACGAAAATCGACGACCGCATGCCGCCGAAGGACGCCCAGCGAGTGCTCGAAGCCATCGCGGCCAGCCGGGCGCGAATCGGTGACTTTCGCCTGGTAGTGGCTGAGATCCGGGATGGACAGCGCGGGGGGCCTGTCGGCTTGATCGTTTGGCGCAAAGGGGATCGTTGGCGGATCGACAAGTGCAAGGTGGAGAACGAGTCCGCACGGACGGCAAAGCCGCCCGACGGCCAAGGTTGGGGCGATCCGTTTATCGAAAAGCTGAAGCTCTCTTGGCTGGGCCCGCTGTACCTTTGCGATGGCCGAACGGTGTATGTGAATCCGAAGATAGTGGGTCGGCGATTTGAAGAACCGCGGGCCGGGACGAAGGATGCCATTCCCATTACGTGGCAGCGCGCAGAACACATTGCGCCTCGGGACTTGCTCTCTGGTGAAGGGCTCGGAAGCATGAACTTCGCCTTTCGTGTCAAGATCGCTTCAATGGTGTATCCCGATCTCTCACCTATTCAGGGTTGGGGCTTTGAGTATGATCCCAGGCCTCCCGCCATGCCCGGCTGTGTTTTGATCAAGCGTTCCGCTCAAACCACGCTGCTCGACGCGAAAAACGAGCCGATAGTGGGTCACGAATGGTACTACCTCGACCCAACCAAGGGGTACGCGGTCGTCCGAGTGGAACTATTCAATCTCAGTGGTGCCCCGGCGGACCCCACGACCGCCCCTGGGCGAACTATCATTCGTCTGGAAGACTTCCAACAATCGCCGCAGGGCCAACAATTGCCGCAGCGTTTCTGGTATCCCAGTACGCGTCTGGAATCCCAGGTGGAACTCGATACCCCGAGGCGGCCCGCCGCGAAGCAGAAGAGCGGACATGAAGTTCCATACCTCCACGCAATCACCACGCACTACCACTTTGACTTCAACGTGGCATTGCCAGACGAGCTGTTTGTGATGGACGAGGTAAGCAAGTCGGGGAAGCAGTGACTGCCAAGGAGGTCCCTGTTCGTCTGCTAGCCAGTTTTCGACGTCTTCACCCAACTGCCTGGGCGAGGCGTAACGACCGGCCGGCTGGAGTGCCATTGCTTTCGGGCAGATTGCGTCCCGCGCAGGTGAGACCCCCCAGCTCACTTGTTCGCCAACAGGTGAACCCCGTTCCAATCGCTTCCCGGCGGGTGTTGTTGGTAGCCGACGCAGCGATCGACCATGACGCGTGCTGCAGTGTCCAAAGCATGGGTCCGCAGGACTTTCTGAAACAGCGTCATGGCCGCCACCCAATCTTGCCGCCAGTAGTGTTCCAGCGCCCGATTAAATGTTTCCGCCAACTCCTCGGTGCCGTGATCCACTTCCTGCTTCAGGCCCAGCAGCTCGTAAATGAGAATCGGCTCGGTCTTGCCCTTCACCAGCACCTTGTCGAGCGGCCGCGCGACCACTTCCTGCCGCACCTCGCGGTACGTCGCTTCGGCGATGATCGTCCTGGTGCCGTACAGCTTGTTCAAGCCCTCCAGGCGGCTGGCCAGGTTGACGCTGTCGCCGATCACGGTGTAATTCATCCGCTCCTCGTAACCGAAGTTGCCGACGAGCACTTCTCCGGTATTGATGCCGATGCGATTGATCAATAGTGGTTTTTGCTCAGCCTGCCACTTCTGGTGCAACTCCCGCAGTTTTTGCTGGTTCTGGATGGCCGCGATACAGGCCGCCAGGGCATGTCGCGTATTGGGCATCGGCGCGCCCCAGAAGGCCATGATCGAGTCACCGATGAACTTGTCGATCGTCCCGCCGTGTTGAAGAATCCCGCAGCTTTGGGCGCTCAGGAATTCGCCCAGCACCTCGACCAGCTTCTCCGGGTCCAGTTGTTCCGAGATCGTCGTAAAATCGGCGATGTCCGAGAAATAGACGGTCAGAATCCGCCGCTGTCCGCCCAAAACGGCTTCCTGGCCGGACGATAGCAGCGATCGGACCAGATCGACGGGCACGAACTTCCGAAAGGAACGCAGGCCGGTCTTCATTTCCTCGACGTGCCTTGCCAGGCGATCGACCTCCATCACGAATGAATACGCGACGTCGTGGGGTTCTAATTGGAAGTTTCGGATCGTCTTGGTCTCTTCGTCGAGCTGCTCCAACGGTCGGGCGACCTGCCTTGAAACCCAGGAGCTGATCAGGATCATCAGCAAGAAGCTCGACGTCGCGATCCCCAGCGTGACGACGTTGTTGCGGTGAACCCGGTGCATGATCTCCGCCTCGGGGACGATCGTGCAGATCAACCAATGGGGCGGATGGGTCCCGGCCAGTAACGGCCGGTACCCACCGACATAGCGTACGCCCGCCTCGCTACAGCGAAGGTGTACGAATTCCGCGTCATCGTCGGCCCGACTGGGGGCGATCTCCTTCATGAACGCGCCGATTCGAGGGTCGGCCAGTTCGTCGACGGTGAACAGCGACTGTTCGTGCCCCGTGTGGTTGATGAGCACGTTGGGGTCGGGATGGGCGATGACCTTGTAAACGCCGCCGCTGTCCCGCTCGACGATGAATGCGAAACCGTCCCGGCCGATGCTGAGCCCCTTGATGAATTGGCACAGCGCTTCTAGATTGAAATCCACCGAGAGCACGCCCTGCAGTGCGTAGTCGCCGTCGTAGAGCGGGGTCGCGTAAGTAACGCCGGGAACCGATG
>DATLQY010000459.1:0-9266 GCA_035534975.1 Pirellulales bacterium | reverse complement strand
CGGCGTTTTGGAGTCGACCGACCCGGCGGTGGTATCACTCGAAGACGACACGGAGATCCGCACCACGCTCAAGATCCTGGCCGACGCCGTGAAAGACGGTTTGGTTACCGTAGGTTAGGCTTTCCAGCCTGACTTGGAGGTCACGAGTAAAGTAGGGTGGGCACTGCCGACCAGCGGGATCCATGGTACTCGTTCCCACGCTCCGCCGACCTGCTGCGCGGGTGCCCCGAACGGCACCGCGGACGTTCCGCGCCACTGTCACGGCTCCCGACTGCTATCGTCCGACTCCTTTGCCACCATGCCCTCATCCGAATCTGTTTCCACCGATCCTCCGCTGGCCACGATCGACTACCAGCCGGGCCGGGTACACGAGGTTCTGGAGTTCCTCAAGCGCACACGAAGCGAATTGCGAACGCTGCGCAAGGTGCGAGTTTGGATCGACCGGGTGCAGATATTCGACGTGAACCGCGACTACTTCGAGGTCCGTGGCCTCGGCTACGCCCAAGCCGACGTCGTGCCGGTGTTGCAGATGGTCAACACGGCCTACAAGCCCGAAACGCTCCACGAACCCACGAGCGACGCCTACAAGGAGTTCGACGCCGGCCGGCGCTATCCCTGGGCGCATGATCGCGTGCTTTAACGTGGGGCACGTTTCCAAGGGGCCATAGCGAGTAAGCGTATCGTTCTCGTAGACGAGGGCGCGATGAAGCTGGCTCTGTTTCATGGGAAAACCAAAAGAGATCTGGAAAAACGTTTGGGCGCAATTCGCGTCCCCGAAAGTCAGTGAGGCCGAACTGGGGCGGTGCGTTCAGCAGGTCTGGAGCAAACTGCCAGTGCCGGTGTTTTGGCTACTGGGAAAGACGCAATCTGGGAAAACCTCGCTGATTCGCGCGCTGACCGAAAACACGAGTGCCGAGATCGGAGATGGCGTCCGGCCATGCACCCGCACGGCAAGCGAGTACCCCTTTCCCAGCCAAGAGGACTGCATTTTGCGGTTTCTCGATACGCGCGGTCTCGGGGAGGTGAACTATGACCCGTCGGAAGACATCGCGCTTTTCCAAGGTCAGTCGCACCTCCTGATCGTGGTGATGAAAGCCCTTGACCATGCACAAGAGCCGGTGATGCAGGCACTCAAACAAATCCACGCCGTACGACCCCGGTGGCCGATTCTGGTCGTTCAGACGACGCTCCATGAAGGGTATGCTTCGCGTGAAGAGAAGCATTGCGTGCCGTATCCCTTCAAGGAGACGCCATTCCCGCCCACCGTCGGCGACGATCTGGGGCGGTCGCTGATGACACAACGGCAGACGTTTTCGAAGGCAGGACTTGAGGCGCGGTTCGTAGCGGTCGATTTCACTCTCCCCGACGATGGATACGAACCGGTCACCTTCGGACTCGATGCGCTGTGGGAGGCGATCGACGAGTTGCTGCCGGTCGGGCTACGGAGCATGCTGCAGCAGTTTGAGGCGATGCAAAAAAGCTTGCGCGACGTCCACTTGCGGACCGCGCATCCACATGTCTTGTCGTACGCGGTGGCCGCGGGAGCAGCGGCGACGTTTCCCTTGCCATTCGTCGACGTGCCGCTCGTCATCGCCGTCCAGGCGAAAATGTTTCATACCCTCGCGTCGATTTATCATCAAGACTTCGACCTGAAAAAAATTGGCGAGGTCTTCGGTGCGTTAGGGGGCGGCTATGTCGTCCGGTTAGGAGGACGAGAACTGTTGAAGTTCATTCCGGGATACGGTTCGGCGATCTCGGCCGCCTACGCGGGAGCCAGCACCTACGCGCTGGGGTTGACGCTGTGCGCGTACTTCAGCCGGGTGCGTGACGGAATTCTGCCCGACCAGGCGGAATTCCGGAAGATTTACGAGACCCATTTCCGGGAGGGGCGAGAACGGCTGCGCAGCTATCTCGAGCGCCTTCGGAAGAAACCGCGGGCGCCGCCATGACTTTGAAAACCCAGTGGCTGTTCCTGGCGGTGTTCGCCGCATTGCCGTATTTGGTTCTGTGCGCCGTGGGTGCCTGGTGGCTGTACGAAACGGGATGGGGACTGTGGTGGGTGGCCGCGGCAACGACCGTGTCGTTGACCGGGTGGCCACTGATGCGGTGGCTGCGAAAGCGGACCCCGATGCCGATGCCCTCCAACGCCGGCCCGGCCCCGGACTGGTCCCCAACCGTGCGTGCGGCCTGGAGCGACGTCGACACGATCGCCCGTCGGGTGCGAACTGAAGACCTGCCGATCGACCGCGCCGCGCCGTTACTTGACCTCGCCCGAGAGGTCGTCGAAACCGTGGCGCGGCGGTTGCACCCGCGCTCGAAAAACTCGGTCTTCGAGATTCCAGTCCCGCACCTGCTGCAGATCGTCGAGCTGGTTGCGCGCGATCTGCGCGACGCGTGCTCGGCCACAATACCAGGCTCGCACATCCTGACGATCAACGATCTTATGAAGCTCAAGAAGCTCGTCACTCTGGCACCGACGTTGTTTCGCCTGTATCGCGTGCTGCGCCTCGTCGTCGATCCAGCGACCGCGTTGGCGCGCGAGCTCGATACACTGGCACAAGAACGAATGTTGAATGCCACCGCCGACGAAGGCAAGCGCTGGGCGCAGGAATTCGCCACTCGGAGGATCGGCTTTTATGCGATCGAGCTGTACAGTGGTCACCTCACGCTGCGGGGAGACGAGTTCGGCACTTATTCAACGAGAAGCTCGCAAAGGGCGATCGCAGGCGAACAACGACGGACGGCGGCCCTCGATTCCGAGCCGTTGCGAATCCTTGTTATCGGCCAGGTCAAATCGGGCAAGTCGAGCCTCGTAAACGCTCTGTTCGACGAAACACGCGCGGCGGTTGACGTGGTCCCGCGCACGAAGGCCGTCGAACCGTACCTGCTCGAGCGCGATGGTCTGCGGCGAGCGATCATTCTCGACACTGCCGGGTACGAAGATGCGACACGGACCGTCGCCGCACTTGACCAGGCGCGCGAAGAAATCCTGCGCTGCGATCTGGTGGTCCTCGTCAGTTCGGCCCAAACTGCCGCGCGTGAGGCCGACCGCCGGCTGCTTGATGAAGTCCGCGGCCTGTTCCAGCGCAATCCGGATCGCGAATTCCCACCGCTGGTCGTCGCTTTGACCCACATTGACCAGTTGCGGCCGTTTCGCGAATGGCAGCCGCCGTACGACGTGGTTCAGCCGCAGGGAAGCAAGGCGCGCCAGATTCGCAAGGCGATTGAAGCGACGTCCGACGATCTGCAGGTCGACCTCGAACGGGTGATTCCGGTCTGTCTGCTCGATGGAAACCTGTACAACGTCGACGAAGGTCTGGTGCCAGCACTTCTGACTTCCCTTGGCCCGGCGCAGCGCCTGAAATACCTGCGGTGCCTGCGAGAGTTCAAGGACGAGGAATACTGGAGCCGTTTGCGGCAACAGGCAGTGAATAGCGGACGTATTCTGTTAAAGGTCGGGGCGCGACTTCTCGGTACGAAAACCGAACTGAAGGGGTTTGACGACACCCATCCTTCGGGCCGCGAAGAGTAAAGACCGTCTCGATCGTCGGAATGATCTACGGGTTGACATTCCTCTATGTCCCCGCATGATTATCAAACGTCAGCGGAAGCTGGCGTGGCCCCCCGCGTTGACCTGCGGGTTCGTACTCAAAATGGCGTGTGATTACGCCGGAAAGGACACGTGAAAATGTCTGACAAGCTTGGCGCACGCTTGCGCAATGCCAAAGAGTCTCTCTGCTTGGTATGAGCGCCTCAATGCTCAATGGGCTGACGCAGAGAATACTTTACGATCAAAGCGGCGATGAATCGTCGCACTCCAAAGAATTGACAACCCACTCGCGACCAACCATATTGGCGTTTGGGCCGCTCGACCGCGGAAGCGGTGGCTCGCACAGTTCACAACTACTCGCCGCCACCGGAGGTCCGTCGATGAATGCCCGCACCACAGCGGTCGCGTTGGCCATGCTTTGCTCGTCCGTCGCCACGCACGCCGTGGCGCAGGACGCGATCCGCGATTCGGTGGTACATATCACCGTCTCGCGCCGTCCGCCCAATTTGCAACAGCCCTGGGGCAAGATGCCCGCCCAGGAGGCGTCCGGCACGGGCTTCGTCATCGAAGGGCGGCGGATTCTGACCAATTGCCACGTGGTGCAATACGCCAACCAGATTTACGTTCAGCCGCACCGCTCGGCCGACAAGCTGGCAGCCAAACTGGTGGCCATCGCACCGACGATCGACCTCGCCGTGTTGGAACTGGACGACGCCACGTTTTTCGACGCCCGGCCGCCCTTGCCGATGTCCGAAGGGCTACCGTCGATCAAGGGACAGGTGAATGTTTACGGCTATCCGCTGGGAGGGCAGCAAATGTCGGTCACCGAGGGGATCATCTCGCGCGTCGAATTTGCCGCGTACCAATACCAGGCGCTCGGCTTGCGCGTGCAGATCGACGCGGCGCTGAACCCCGGCAACAGCGGCGGCCCGGCGGTGAGCGACGGCCACGTGGTCGGCGTTGCGTTCAGCACGGTCCAGTCAGCCGAGAACATCGGCTACGTGATTCCCTGCGACGAGATCCGGATGTTCCTCGCCGACGTGGCCGACGGCAAGTACGACGGCAAGCCACAGGTTTTCGATGTGCTGCAGACGGTCGAAAACGACGCGCTGCGAGCGAAGCTCGGTTTACCCAAAGGGACCGGCGGTCTGATGGTCACGCGTCCCGCCCAGCCGTCCGACACCTATCCCCTGCGGGCTGACGATGTGATCACGCAACTCGGCGAGTCGGTCATCGACGCCGACGGCCAGGTCAAGGTTTCGGACGATCTGCAGGTATCCTTCCAGTACCTCGTGCCCAAGCTGGCCCAAGGCGGCAAACTGCCGATCACGCGCTTCCGGGCAGGCAAGAGCGAGTCGGTCGAGCTGCCGGTTTCGTCCGCGCAGCCGCAATTGATTCCCTACCTCAACGGCGGCTACCCGAGGTACTTCATCCACGGGCCGCTGGTTTTCTCGTCGGCCACGAAGGAAATGGTGTTTCTGGGCGGCGCGGCGCGGCTTCGCCAGCAGATGTCGGGCGGCGTCACTCCGCTCATGAGTCGCTTCGGCGACCCGCCGGCGTTCGAAGGCGAGGAACTTGTCGTGGTTCCCTCTCCGCTGTTCGTCCACCCGATCACGAAGGGGTACAGCCACCCGACGGGCTGCGTGGTGACGCACGTCAACGCCACGCCGGTGAAGAACCTGGTCCACCTGGTCGAGATGCTGCGCGATTCGAAGGACGAGTACTTCGAGTTCCGCTTCGACCACCAGGCTGCGGAGACGATCGTCTTCCGCCGCGCGGAGCTTGCCGCCGCGACCGAGGAGATCCTCACCGACAACGGCATCCGCAAGCAATACTCCGACGACCTGCGCGGAGTGTGGGAAAGAAATTGACTGCTCCGGCACCCACGATCGTGCCTTCCTCGACTAAAATGACTTCTCACGTTGTCGGTTTCGTCCCAGAATCATTCTTCGATGAAAATCGTCTCGCTCTTACCGAGCGCCACCGAGATCGTCTGCGTGCTCGGTCTGGCCGACCAGTTGGTTGGCGTGACGCATGAGTGCGATTGGCCACTCTCGGTTCGAGATCTGCCCAAGGTCACGCGGACGCTGATTCCGCTCGACTCGACCAGCGCCGCGATCGACGCCCTGGTCCGCGAGCGCCTGGCGACCGGCCAAGCACTCTACTCGCTCGACATGCCCGTGCTCGAGCGGCTGGCGCCCGACCTAATCGTGACCCAAACGTTGTGCGACGTGTGCGCGGTGGCCGAAGCGGAGGTTCGTTCGGCCGCCTGTTCATTGCCCGGCAAGCCGCGCGTGGTGAACCTTGAACCCCAGCGGCTTGGCGAGGTTTTGTGCAGCATCGAGCAAGTCGCCCGTGCCGCCCATGTCGAGGAACGTGGTCGCGGCGTCGTGGCGAACCTGCAAGCGCGGATCGACGCGGTCGTCGGGCACTCTCGACGCGTGGAGCGGCGCCCGCGGGTGCTTCTCCTGGAATGGATCAACCCGCCTTTTTCCTGCGGACATTGGACGCCGGAACTCGTCGAAATGGCCGGTGGGGTCGAAGGGATCGGTCGTGTGGGACTGCCCTCCCAGACGACCACCTGGGAGCGGATCGTCCAGTGGAGTCCCGAAATCATGCTGATCGCCTGTTGTGGCTACGATTTGGAGCGGACATTGGCCGACGTTCCGATCCTGCAGCACCAGCCCGGTTGGCACGACCTGCCCTGTGTTCGCGACGGCCAGGTCTACGCGGTCAATGGATCGTCGTATTTCAGTCGTCCCGGTCCGCGCTTGGTGGACAGCCTCGAGATCCTGGCGCACGCGCTGCACCCGGATGTTCACCCATTGCCCGCGGGCCTTCCGGCGGCGCACCGGGTAAATGGATAGGGCGGTGCCAATTCTAGCGTTCGAGTTGCACGGGGTGGCCGTCGCAGTGATCGAATAACCGACGCAACGTTTCGGGGTTGGTCATGTTGGAAAGGAAATGGACGCTGCCGTCGCAGAACAAGGCCATGAAGCCGCTGGGACGAACTCCGCCCAGCCCGGCCAACGGCTTTTCCGGATCGACGACCAAATCGTCGGGCTTGCTCCAGATCACCGCCTGGTCGGGGTTGGCCTCGACGACCATGATCACGTTCTCCGTGCCGTCGGTGATGTCCCGCAAGCCGATGCTTCGGGTCCAGGCCACGTCTTTCTTTTGTCGGTCCCTTGAAACGACCACTTCGGCGAAGTTTCGATTGCCCTCCAGTTTCTTACCACGAGGAAAGAGGGCGGCCGGACCGGTCGTTGCCAAGTACAGCGTCTTTTCCGGATCGTCGAAGTTCGGGCAGCGATAGACCGCCGGCAAACGAGGAATCAACTTGCGATTGTGTTCACTGTCCCACGGCTCGTCGAGGTGGAACTCTTCGTAGAGCGCTTTCGCCTCGACGTATGGCAGGATATACACTCGCCAGCTCAACATCGGCTTGCCATCCTTGTCGTAGGTCGATGATGGGAAGCGGTTGTAGATGTCGTGATAGTTGTGAAAAGCGATCCCGAACTGCTTCAGGTTGTTGGTCGCCTGCGACCGCCGGGCCGCCTCGCGGGCCGCTTGCACGGCGGGCAGCAGCAGCCCGGCCAACGCCGCGGCGACGGCCGGCGCCGCCCCTGCCTCACCCTCCATGCTGAGCGTCAACCCCTTGCCTTCCTGCTGGCGCTCGATCTGATCGATGGCTTCCTTCAAGAGGCGCTTGGCGTACTTGAACATCGCCTGTTGGCTGGCCGGTGCGCCGCGGGCCTGCGCCTGGGCGAGCTCGCCGTCGAGCGCCTGGTTGGCCAGCGCGATGGCCTGGTCGAACAGGCGATTCAGCTTGACGGCCGAGGCGTCGTCGGGGCACTCGAACGACAAGGCCGATTCGATCTTGTCGCCGATCTTGGCGTGGAACTGGATGGCGGAAACGAGCGACGGCAGCGCGGTGAAGCCTTGTAACGGGGGCGGCAAGGGCGGCAACTGCGCCACGGCAGCGTTCAGCGGCCCACGGACCGTGTCTAGCAAGGCTACGGCGCTCACCGCTTCGGACGCGTCGCATTGCCGCAGGCGATCCAAGAGCGGGCTGTCGGCGTCCCCCGTGGCCGCGAGGATCGCGCTCAGTTCATCCGCGCGAGCAAAAACGATCGTATTCGGGTCGGGAAACTCGACCTGCGCGGGATTCGCAATGCCCGGCCCACTGGGGGGAACCAGCCTGGCCGATACGGCCTGTTGGTCGATCGGCTCGGAGAAACGGGCAATCACGACCGGTGACGGCTCGTTTGGGAAATCGACCGAAAGCAAAAAGATGAGCTCTTGCAACTTCGTCAGCTCGACTCCCATGTTTTCCAGTGCCGCCGCCTCGATGACTTCGATGGGCAAAGCCCGGAACTGCGGCGCCGTGAGGAACTCTTGCGGATGCACCACGACGGCCACGATGGGCCTGGCAGTGATGTAGTTCAAGTTGAGCGGCCTGGTGGCCGTCTTCTGAGCCGTCCTTGCGGGCGTGGCAGGCGCGGGCTTGACCGCCGGCTTCGGTTTTTGAGCTGGCGATTTCTGAGCGTGTGCCGTCGGAACGAATCCCGGCGCAAGCACTATCACGAAACACGATGCCAACAAGCGGATCGACCACGGACGACGGGACATCGAACACCTCCGGCTGCCCGAGCGGGCTGAACATGAAACACGCTTCGGTGAGCGAACACCGGCAAGACGCCGTCAAACTACCAAACACGGTTGGGCGACGCAACCATCGCGAATCGACTCCGTTTTTGTACCATTCTTTCCACGCTCCGCGTGGACCACATCTTCGGCCGCTTCTATACCCGCCCGGGCGCCTTGTGCGCGGCGCAGTCTACCCTTACAATCATCCTCAACAACCGCCGATCGCCCGCCCGTCTCGCGCCGGCCGTTCGCCTGTCATCCACTGCCAGCCAATTTCCCTGCAAGAAAGCGTTTTCGATGCCTCGTCGCTTTGTAAACCAATTTTGCCATCAAGAGGCCATCGACCAGACGTTTCTGGCCTCGCAGAAGCAGTTGCGCCCCAACCGCAACGGCAACCTATACTTGCAAGTGGAACTGTCGGACCGTAGCGGTACGATCAGCGGGCGGATGTGGAACGCCGGCGAATCGGAGTACCGCGGCTTCGACGACGGTGATTTCGTGCGTGTCGAAGGCACCGCGCAATTGTACCAAGGGGCGATGCAGCTCATCATCACACACATCTGCAAGGCCCGCGACGATGAAGTCGAGTACTCCGACTTCATGCCCGTCGGCCCAGCGGAACTCGATCGTCTCGCCGTGCGGCTGGGCGAGTTGCTCCGCGGCATGTCAAATCCTCACTTGCGGACGCTGTCCGAGTGCTTCTTGATGGACGAGGAGTTCATGAGCAAGTTCACTCGGGCGCCGGCGGGCGTGAAGAACCATCATGCCTACGTGGGCGGACTGCTGGAGCACGTCGTGAACCTGATGGAGGTCGTCACCCGCGTCGTCGGCTGCTATCCGGCCATCGACCCCGATTTGCTGCTGATGGGCGCCTTCATCCACGACATGGGAAAGATCGATGAATTGAGCTACGATCGCGGCTTCGCCTACACCGATGAGGGCCAACTGATCGGCCACCTGGTGATGGCCATGGGCCTGCTGGAGGCCAAGGTCCGGGAGTCCGAAAAGCTCTCGGGCGAGCCAATCCCCGCCGAACTGGTGCTGCGGCTCAAGCACATGATCGTCA
>DATLQY010000458.1:0-20112 GCA_035534975.1 Pirellulales bacterium | reverse complement strand
GGGCGATCCGCTCGTAGTCCAACTTGGGGTGATTGCCGAAGTTCACGAGCAGGCCGAGGCGGAAGCCGGTGGCTTTCAAATAGTTGAGCACCTGGGCGCGGTGCTCGCCGCAGAACTCCGATACGGCCTTGATTTCCTCCGCCCCCATTCGTGTGATTCGTGTGATTCGTGGACCACTTGCTCCGTGAACGACGCCGGTCTCCGTTTCCAAGGCGCGTCGCAGTCCCGGCGCGCCGGGACTCCGCGGCGTCGCTTATGTCTGTCCACGAATCACCCAGCGCGGCCCTCGGCCGCAACCAAAGACTGAACGGTCCACGAATCGCACGAATTCCACGAATGAGGGCATCCTCATCGGACATTCGTGTCATTCGTGTGATTCGTGGATTGTAGAATCTTCTACGCCGCTTCAGTTTGGCATTGAAGCTGGTGATTGAAAGGAAGAGGCCATCGGAAAGATGGCCTCGGCATCGGCCGTCGAGGTGCGTTTCCCAAAACCGGAGCATCGGCCGCGATCGGCGGGTTGTGCCGGCCTCGTGGAGAGCACGACGACGGGTTGCCGTTGCAATCCTACGCGGCGATATCGATTTCGACCAAGATCAGTTTCCCGAGAAACTCCTTCATTCTGACGCCCCTCGATCATCTGCCTCTAGGCCGGCGCCGCCTCGACTCGGTTTGCACGATCACGGTCGGCGCGGCATCTTTGAATCGCCGTACGCCTTGCTCGGTGACATGCGTGTCCACGAGACGTACCTGGATCAAATTCGGCAAGCCCGCGAACTGCATCAATCCGCGATCCGAGACTTTGGTCCCCATCAAGTCCACGAGCCGCAACGAGGTGAAACCGGTCAGACACTCTAGACCCGAATCGGTGACTGCCGTGTCGCGAAGAGACAGTTCCTCGACATGGCGCAGCCGCGCCACGCGCTTCAGTCCCGCATTGCCCACCGTGGTTTCATCGAGCGACAGGATGCGGAGTTGCGCCAATTCGGCCAGCCTCGCCAAGTCGCCGTCGCTGACGTTCGTCCCGGCCAGGTTGACACCGATCACGCTGATGAAGATGTCGTCGCCCAGCGAGTTCCGAAGCCATTTGGGCGCCCAGGGCCGCGCGGCGAAAGGAAGTTGATCGGCATAGGTGACCTTGCCGCCAAGGGCCTTGATGGCGGCGACGGCGGCAACCTGCCGGCGGGCAAGGTTTACCTGGTAGCCGAGCCATACCACGCCCACCGCCAGCACGCACAACAGGGTATTTCGAACGTCCGAACGGAAAGCGGCGCGGCGTGCTTCTGTCGTTTGCCTGTCCGGCGGCGGTGACTGGGCCGGCGGTTGTGAATGGGCTTCTTCCATGCTTGCCTTATCGAAAACCCGCCAATCCCCACCAAATGATAACGGCCATGGATTCGGATTTGATGATCGGCATGTCAGTCTTTGACCAGATTCTTACGTCGTAACATGCGCGCCGCACGCATCAAATACGGTCCGGCGTTCACTACAACTTTTGGGTTGCGGGTAAACGAACGTTCGAACAGAAAAGGCGACGGAGGAAACGGAGAACGAAGGAACGCGCCGCCGAGACCTCCTTCGTTTCCTTTTCTAGCCTGTTCAAAGGCGCGATGAGACAGGTTCTATTGCTCCCAATCTGCGAAATCTGCGTCATCTGTGGATCTTCACTCTCCCTGTGGTTTCTTGGCGTGCCACACCAGGGCTCACCTTCGGCGACCCGCGACGGATTGAATTCCGCCCCACGCGAACCCGGGATTTGCCCATTGTTAGGGTTTCGTGAAGATTTGCCTTGGCACGTCGGCTTACCTAGAATCAGCATTCCATTGGCCACCGGCCCCGAAAAATCGCTGGCGTGCCCAGTGGTCCGTGACGTTGGCCGCTGCGTAACGCGTCCTCGGTTCCTGGGTTCGTACCCCATTCCCGGCCCCTGCGAAAGACGACGGGACGAGGGAAGCTCGAATGCCAAAGTTGATTTGCGTTTGCCCCCCGGTTCGTCGGCAACTGGCGGTCATGACCATGGCGTGTCTTTTGTTGGGGTCTGCTCCGTCGTGGTCGTCAGCCAAGCCACCCAAGCGGTGGTTCATCGTCAAAGAGCACGTGGCCGGAATCCGCGCGCTGGCCTTCAGCCCGGATGGCAAGCTGCTGGCCTCGGCGGGCAAAGCCCCCGACAACAGCGTGATCGTCTGGGATTTGGCCACCGGCCGGAACATGGCAAGGCTGCGCGGGCACGGCGGCGCCGTCTTTTCCGTGGCTTTCAGCCCCGACAGTGCCGTACTCGCCTCGGCCAGTCTTGACAAGACGATCAAGCTTTGGGACGTGGTCTCGGGCATGAATACGGCAACATTGAGCGGCCACGGGGATACCGTCTCATCCGTCGTTTTCGAGCCCAGCGGCACCGTGCTGATTTCGGCCAGTTGGGACAAGACGATCAAGTTCTGGGACGTGGAAGACGTGGAAAAGACCACATGCACAGCCACGATCGCGGCACACGCGAGCGGCGTGGAGTGCATGGCGCTCAGTTCCAACGGGAAGCTGCTGGTCACGGGAGCTAACGACGCGGCCATCAAGCTATGGAACGTGGCAAAGCGCAAGAAGACTTCCAGCTTCGTCGGACACACGCGGGGTTTGCGCGGCTTGGCTCTCAGTTCGGATAACACGACTTTGGCGTCGGTGCAGATTTCCAGCAATGTGATCTGGCTGTGGGACGTCGAGACTCGCGAGCAATTCTTGACGCTGAGCGGTCACGAGGACTCGATCGAGTCGCTGGCCTTCAGTCCCGACGGCTCGCTCTTGGCCTCCGTGAGCGCGGATCATACGGTCAGGTTGTGGGACACGTCGACCGGCGAAAACAGCGTGACGATCGAAGGCGACCACGCGCACACCGAGGCGGTGGGGGCCGTGGCCTTCAGCCCCAACGGAGAATGGCTCGCCTCGGGAGGCGACGACACTGCCGTCATCGTGTGGCGATTCGCCGCCCGCAAAGGTGGCAACGGCCGCCCCCAAGTGTCTCGTCCATGAACTCCACCGCGTCATGTCGTTCATGGGTTCATCAGTTTCGCACCGATTCCACACATTCCTCGAACATTGGTTTGCGAAGTTGGGTTGGATTATCATCTATCAACCTTTTCATCCGCGTCAGGCCGGCCTCGGAGAAGTGACATGACGATCAAGAACCGTTGCGCCTGGCTCGCGGCGCCGGTCGCACTCTGTCATTTTTACCTGGCCGCACTTGCGATTGCCTCCGAGGGACCAAGTACGCGGGGGCCTGAGAACTTGCTTCCGGTTGGTCCGTTCGAATTCAGCCATAAAGCGTACCAGCGCGCGGCCGCGAAGTACCAAGAGGCGGCTGACCGGGCCAAGGCGGTACTTTACGGCCAGTCGGCCGACAACTCGAAGAAAGACGACGCATCTGAGGAGGACGAGGTCCCGAAGAAAGGCAAGCCGCGGAAAAAAGGCGATTCCTCGAAGAAGGACGCTTCGCAAAAGGGCGGCTCAAGATTGCTGGCGATAGGCCAGGCCCACACCTCCGTGGTGCAAGCTCAGCGTGAGGTCAGGGTGTTGGGAATCTTCGGCGAGCCCGCCGCCGTCGATCTTCAGTTCCGGCTCAAGCAGTGGCAGGGGCGGCTCGACCAACTGCGGAAGACGTTGCTCAACGACGCGAAGACCGCGGAATTGGTGCAAAAGTCGGTTCCGAAATGGCTTGCCGACGCGGAATCGCTGCGGCGGAAGAAAATACCCAAGGCGCAGCAACTCGCCGAGAAGGGTCGCTGGCAAGATGCTTGCGAAGAGCTCTACGAGCTCGGCGACGAGTTGCGGCCCAGGTTGTTCTGGTATGACGGGCAGGTCTTCCTGGCAGGCTTCAAGCCGATCGTGGATACCTTGTTACCTATCGAGCCGGAGCACCTGAGGCTCCTCCGCGAGCATTCGGACGAAGCCATCGAACAGCTTTTGGCCGACGCGGTGTCTGGTTTGCAGATCGGAGTACAGGAGATCGAAGGGGCGCTGCGCTCCGCTCAGGAGGGGGGGCGCGGTCGGATCGGAGGCAAGGAGCTCGGTGGTCCCGAGTTGCTTTCGGCAGTGGCGGCAAGCTCTCGGCGACTTTGCGTCGCGATATACCAAGCCCGCTCGCTTTGCTGGCGCTGGCACGCGGGCCACGAGAAACCGTCGCCACACCAGCCGGTCGTGGAACAGGCCTGCGGCAAGCTCGCCAGCGCGATCGCCGAGGGGAGCAGGCGGCTGATCGAGGCCGACGCCGCGCGGACGCAGCCCGCTGATGTTGCCGCGCTTTACCAGCGTTATTTGCAGGCGCTCGCTTCCTTGGCCGCCGGCGACGCCACAGGGAGCCTTGCGAGCGATACGCGCCAGGCCTTGGAAAAATTGGCCGCCGGCTCGCCGCCATTCGCCGCGGAGGTGGCGGCCTACGCGCGAGTTACAGGTGAAGTCCTACGCTGGCGCGAGCGATTCGCATCGGCGCGGGCGGCCCATGCCGGCGGCTATGTCGACCTTGATAGCGCGCTGAAAAAGGTTCACGAACAACCGCGGAATCGCCCCAAAGACGCGCCTTCGATCGAACCGTGGCGGCTGGGTATGGCGGCGCCTGAGTTCATTCAAGGCGCCTCGGCAAAGCTGGTCCCGCTAAAGGTGAGTGTCATCGGCGTATTGGCGCCGTCCGGCCAGGTGGGCCCGGCCTTCAGCCGTTACCGGAACCGGGCCTACGCGCGAATCGCGCCCGGGCCGGATCTGCGAAACCTGGCGGCGGAGCTGCGGAGCGATTTGTGGGTCAGCGCCGCCGCGCCCCCCCTGACGCTGGATGCCTTGATCGCGATCGATACCGCCGAGCGCGGCGACTGCGAGCGGGCCGGAGGCGCCGTGGAATCGCTCGAATTGCAAGCTCTCGCGACGCGATTCGCGGCCGTCGGCGAAGACGACCGGGGCGTGGTTGGGCTGGGGCCTTTGCCGGCCGAGTCCAAGCCGCGCACCTACCTCGAGGATTACCTGTTCGCGGTCGACGTCAAGCCCGTCTGGTTTTTGCACCGCTATGGGTTTGTGACCGTCGAAAAATAGCATTCGCCCGCCAAAAGGCGCTCGGCCCCACGGCCCATGTCATCGGCGGGATTGCGGCCGCGCCACGGACGTGCCAGAATCACTACTCTCGTTGCATTTACCCCTCACTCCGCGGCAGCGCGTCAACTATGCGTCGGTACCGATGGGAAATCGCTGCCGGCGCGATCTTAGTTGGGCTAACGTCGCTGTCCTATGCGGGCACGGTCGGTCACGATTTCGTGAACTACGATGATCCCGATTACGTCGTGGATAATCCCTACGTGCGTGGCGGGCTGACGGGGCAAGGGTTCGTCTGGGCTTGGACGACGACACACGCCGCGAACTGGCACCCTTTGACCTGGTTGTCGCTTCAACTCGACGCGCAGCTCGGCGGCACGGCCCCTTCGGCGTTCCATCGCACCAACCTGTTGCTCCACCTGGCCAATACGGTATTGCTGTTCGTAGCGCTGCGGTCAATGAGCGGCGCTTGCTGGCCGAGCGCGTTGGTCGCCGGCCTGTTTGGCCTGCACCCGCTGCACGTCGAATCGGTGGCCTGGGTCGCTGAGCGCAAAGACGTATTGAGCACTCTTTTTGGATTCGCGGCGCTGATCGCGTACGCGTCGTACGCGCGTCGACCGTCGACGGTGCGATATCTTCTCGTCGCGTTGGGCCTGGCATTGAGCCTCTTGTCGAAACCGATGCTGGTAACGCTCCCCTGCGTGTTTCTGCTCCTCGATTACTGGCCGCTGCGCCGTTGGCAGCCCGGAGGAGAACGCGGTAAGGAGCAAGGAGAAGGACACCAAGAAGAACAGGGGAGGAGGGGAAAAGGGGAAGAGGGGAAGAAAAGCGAAAGGATCCGTTGCGATCCGAAATCCGAAATCCGAATTCCGAAATCCAAAATTCCTCACCCCTCACGCCTCACCACTGCCCCCTCACGGCTGATCGCCGAGAAGCTCCCTCTTTTCGCGCTTTCGGCCGCCTCCTGTGTCATGACGGTCCATGCCCAGGCGCGCACCGGGGCAATCGAGGCCCTGGCCACTCTGCCCATGAGCGGCCGCGTCGCCAATGCGCTCGCCGCGTACCTGATGTACCTTGGTAAGACGCTTTGGCCCGTGGATCTCGCGGTTTTGTATCCGCTGGCGCGGAACCAGGTCGCTTCCTGGCAAGTGGTGGCCGCGGGCGCGTTGCTCGCGGGCGTTACCGCCGTGGCGGTTCGCCAGCGACGAAACCGGCCTTATCTCGTCGTCGGTTGGCTGTGGTACATCGGCACGCTGGTGCCGGTGATCGGGCTGGTGCAGGTGGGTCACCAGGCGTTGGCCGATCGCTACACCTACTTTCCGCTCGTCGGCGTGTTCATCGCGGTCGTCTGGGCCGCCGCCGAAGTGGCCCGCCAACGGCGCATCGGAGCGGCCGCATGGGCGACGGCGGCCGTCGCGCTGGCAGTTCTGCTCATCTTGACGCGGCTCCAGGCCGACGTGTGGCAAAACAGCGTGACTCTCTGGCGGCACACGCTCGAGGTGACGAAAGACAACGCGACGGCGCACCTGAACCTGGGCCAGGCATTGGAGACGACGGACCTTGCCGGCGCGATCGACGAGTACCGCGAAGTCATACGTCTTCGCCCCGACGACCCCGCGGGCCTGGTCAACCTGGGAGCGGCGCTGCAAAAACAGGGAGATCTTCCCGCCGCTCTCGAACAGTTCCGCGTGGCGGTCGAGAGCTTTCCCGGCGACGTGAAGGCGCGGCTCAACCTGGCTCAGGCGCTGGAGAAACAAGGGGCGGTCGGAGACGCGGGTAGTCAATTCGCGGAAGCAGTGGAGCGAAGTCCCCGCGAGGCGAAGACCCACTTCGAGTTCGGCGCGTTTCTGGCCCGGCATGGGAATCTCGACGAAGCGCTGTTGCATTACCAGGAGGCCCTGCGGCTCGACCCGGCGGATGCGGTGTCATGCACCAACCTCGGCGTGACGCTGGCAAGACTCGGCCGGCCGGAAGAGGGCTTGACTTACCTGCGTCGCGCCGTCGAGCTCGATCCGCAGAGCGCCGGACATTGGCACAACCTGGGCTTCGCCTACCTGGAGCTGGGCCAGGCCGATGAGGCGACTCGATCGTTTCGCTCCGCCGTGGATCTCGAACCCCACTCGCCTCGTCACCGCCGCGGCCTCGACGCGGCACTGGCGCGGCACAAGAACCAACGATGAGCGATGGGACGCTGATGGGTGAGGACCGCCTGGCGAAAAGCCATCGGGGCACGACCGTCGAAAACACGGCGGTGTTGCTTGCCGCGTTCATCGCCGTCGTGGCGCTGAAGTGGCCCATGCTCGATCAACCACCGGCTTGGGACGAGGCGTTCAGCGTCCACCCGGCGGCGATCGCGCTGGCCCACAACGGCTTCGACCTGTGGGCCTTGCTGCACGAGCCATCGTACTTCAAAGGCGGGCCCAACGTGCATGCAGGCTCGCTCGTGACCTTGTTGACGGCGGCCGGATACCGTTGGCTCGGTGGAAGTTCCTGGCTTAATCCCCTGATACATGTTTGCCATTTCGCCGCCGCCGCCTTTTGTCTGATGGCCGCTTACCGCTTCAGCCGCGCGAATTTCGACCGGCCGCTGGCGGCGTTGTTCACGGCAGCGGTGTTTTGCCACCCCTTGTTTCACGCGCAGGCCGGCATGATGTACCTCGAAATACCATTGCTCGCGTGTACGTTGTCGTCGCTCACCGCCTGGTCATCCGAAAGGCGAATCGCGGCGTTCGCTTGGGCGGTCTTGGCGGTGCTGGTCAAGGAGACGGGCATCCTCGTCGCCGGAACACTCTGCATCGCGTCATTGCTGGCGGCACGCCCTTGGTTCGAACGAATTCGCTGGGCGCTCGCGGCGGCGCTGGTCCCGGGCGCCGTCGTGGCCGCCTCGGTGCTCGTGGTTCGCAGTTCCGGCGGCGTCGATTACCATCCGCCACCCTACTGGATCTATTTGCGCTACTACGCCGCGGACCGACTGTTGCAGGTGCCCGATCTCTGTTTCTTCTTCGTCCTCAGCCTTGTCGTGGGCGGTTTGCGATGGAGGACCGTTCGCAGGGGGCTGACCGATGCGCGCGCAACGTCTACTGCATCGGGCATGGCTCCGCGCCAGGTCAGACGGCTTGCGATCAGCCATTTGATGCTGTTGGTGTTTCTTGCTTTCCATCTGGCTGCGCCCTTCGTCTTCGAAAACTACCTCCTGCCGCGGTACCTGGTGCAAATCCTGCCACTGATGTTCGTCGCATTGCTCGACGCCCTGCGTCAGGCCACGTCCAAACGCACCGCGTGCGTGGTAACCATCGCGTGTTGCGGACTCTTCCTGGCCAACCGCTGGGGCCTTTTTTATCCGCGCGGCGCCAACAACGATTTTTCGGTCGCCGAACGATCGGAGGCCTATCGCGACCTGCTCGCCGTCCAGCGCGCCGGTGTGCGAGCGCTGGCCGCGACATCGCCGGAAGTGCCGGTGTTTTACGGCCTGCCGGAGCACTACTATACGCATTATCCGGAGTTGGGCTACGTCAGCGCCGTCCCTCCCAACGGGCACTGCGTCGAGTTCGAGGCCCCTTACCATCGGGGCCGACTCGAGGACTTTCCTGAGCACTTTTTCATGCTCTACGACTATGCCTTCCTGGGTGGCCGGCAAATCCAAGCGATCGTTCAGCAGGCCGCGAACGACCCCCGGCGTGAAGTGCGCGTGGCGGAGGAATTCGTCCAGGGTGATTACCAGGTTGTCCTGTTTGAGGTTCGGCCGCGCCGCTGAACGCAGGCCGCCCCGAATTGCCTGAAGGCAAAGTCAAGCGGGCTCAAGCCGGCTGAGAAGTTTTGTTGATTGGGCATGGAACCACCAGCTAAAGCTGGTGGCAAGCGCGGCGGAGATCGCCGCCGCGGATTCTGACTCGGCATCCGGCAGCGGCGCGCCGACTGGGGCGAGTGAGAATTGGCATGTTTGCCACCAGCTTTAGCTGGTGGTCGGCGCCCCTGGAATCTTCTTCTTCTTCTTCTTCAGCAGCCGGCTTTAGCCGGCTTGCCGACGGGCTTGAGCCAGTCAGGTGATCAGGTTCGCCGCAGTTTCGGTTGCCGACGGCTTGGCCGGCGCGAAATGCCTGAAGGCAAAGTCAAGCGGGCTGAAGCCGGCTGAAAAGTTTTGTTGTCTGGGCATGGAACCACCAGCTAAAGCTGGTGGCAAGCGCGGCGGGGACCGCCGCCGATCCTGACTCGGCATCCGACAGCGGCGCGCCAACCGGGCCGAGTGAGAATTGGCATGTTTGCCACCAGCTTTAGCTGGTGGTTGCCGGCCCAGAGTTTCTTCTTCAGCGGCAGCCGGCTTTAGCCGGCTTGGCGGTGGGCTTCAGCCGCGCAGGCGATCAGGTTCACCGCAGTTTCGTTTGCCGATGGCTTGGCCGGCGCGAAATGCCTGAAGGCAAAGTCAAGCGGGCTGAAGCCGGCTGAGAAGACTCCTTGTTTGGGCCTCGGACCACCAGCTAAAGCTGGTGGCAAGCGCGGCGGGGACCGCCGATTTTGCCCCGGAAGGTGGCAAAGGGTTGTCAATCGAGCCGAGTGCGCTTGCATTATATTGATCGGCGCGATCGTGGCACGTGTCGGGCATGCATCGTTTGCCACCAGCTTTAGCTGGTGGTTAGCATCCCTACCAGATCCCTCCTTTTCCCAGCCGGCTTCAGCCGGCTTGTCAGCATGCTTCAGCCATATGGTTGGCAGTCCCGGTCGGCCCGTGCTAATTTGTTCTTGATCGATCACCCTTGACCGCCTTCAACGGGAGTTGCCCTCCAATGTCAAGCCATGTCTACCACGAGATCTATCTGCACGTCAACTGGCACACCAAGGGCGATCGCCCACTCTTGATCCCAAGGATCGAGCCGCTGGTACACGAGTTTCTCCAGGAGCGCTGCCGCAAGACGAACGGGGTTTACTTTCACGGAGTCAATGGCACGGCCACCCACGTGCATCTCGCCGTCAACATCGAGCCATCGGTCTGCATCAGCGAGATGATCGGCGAGCTCAAAGGCGCCTGCTCCTTCGAGATCAACAAGCAAGAACGCTTCAAGGCGCTCGAATGGCAACGGGGATTTGGCGTCGTCAGCTTTGGAAAACGGCAATTGCCTTGGGTCTTGCACTACATTGCCAGGCAGAAAGAACACCACGCGCAGGGAACGGCACAGGAGCGATTGGAACTTGTCGGCTTCGATGACGACGGCTCACCGCTCGATAGTGCCTGAAGGCAATTCCAAGCCGGCTGAAGCCGGCTGAAAACTTGACTTGCATTGGGCATGGAACCACCAGCTAAAGCTGGTGGCAAGCGCGGCGGAGACCGCCGCCGATCCTGACCCGGAAGTTGGCGACGGCACACTAATCGGCCTGAGTCGGTATTGCTCTGTTTGCCACCAGCTTTAGCTGGTGGTTGGCGCCCTCAGAATCCACTTCTTCCCCAGCCGGCTTCAGCCGGCTTGGCGGCGGGCTTCAGCCACCCGCTTAAGCTGGTGGTCACGGCGGAAGCCCCATTTCAATGCGCCAGGCCTGGATGGCCTCGGCAGCCTGCTTGTGACGACGGGCCAGGTCCGCGTTACCCTGAAGGGAATACAAGCGGACGAGATTCGCGTGCGCATCACGATCGTCCGGCGCGATGCGCAGCGCTTGCAGCAGGTACCTGATCGAGTCATCGAACTTGCCTTCGTCGTGGGCCGCCTTCGCCAGCCCCTTGTAGGCCGCGACGTACCTGCGGTCGATCGCCAATGCCCGCTCGAAACAGCGGACGGCCTCGGCCCGGTCTCCCAACAGGTCGACGACGGTGCCGAGTCCGCAGTAAGCCAGGCCACCCAGGTCGCTCGTCGAGTTGGCCTCAAGCGCTAGCCGATAATGACGCGCGGCTTCGGCGAGCTCTCCGCGTGCGACCAGCATGGCGGCCAGGTTGTGGTTCGGCAGGTATCCATAGGGATTGTTCTCCTGCGTGCGGCGCCACAACGTCTCCTCGTCGCGATAGACGTGTCCCTGCCGCCAGGTGAGTCCGCCAAGGAGGGCCAGCCAGCTTGCGGCGGCCGCGACCACGATCCAACGGCCGCGGCCCGCGGCGCGGCCCCACAAGCGCACCATGCCGGCGGCGGCCAACGCGATCGGACCCAGGCTGGCCAGGTACTGGAAATGATCGGCCACGAACGAATAGCGCATCGGAAAAACGTTGAAAAAGCCCAGCGCCGGAACGAGGGTGCCGGCGAAGAAAAGGACCGCCACGATGGGGCCGCGCCCCCATCTTGCCCGCCCCCACCACAAAACCGCCAACCCGGCAAGCGGGAACACGTACTGCCAGACCAACGTAGCGTCGATCGTCCAGCGAGGATAAATGAACGTCAGCCGCGCCGGCCAAACGAGCTTTCCGACGTAGAACCAGAAGGCGCGCCCGGCGATCAACAGCCGCTCGACAGGCGTAAAGGCGAGGTCTGCCGTCGTAGCGCCGACGTGGACGCGCTCGAGCACCGCGGTCAGCCCTCCGAAAAGTAGTCCCAAAGCGAACATCGGCGCCAGCGGCCATACGTCGCCGCGCGTGATTCGTCCTCGCCGCCACCAGGCAACGAGTAAGAGCGCGGCGGGCAGCGACGCTGTGACCGTCTTGCTCAACAGCGCCGCCAGGAAAAGCCCCAGCGAAAGGCCATACGTCCGCCATGTAGCGGAATTCGTAAGAATTCCGGTGTTGGCGGGCGGCGCGCGGTCGGAATTCTCACGAATTCCGCTACGCGCGCGGCGGCCGGCGGAATTCTCACGAATCCCGCTACGATGCCCCTGGCCGGCTTCGTCCCAGCGCAGGAAAACGGTCGCGGCGGCGAGATAAAAGAACATCGACAAGACGTTCTTGCGCTCGCTGATCCAGGCTACACTTTCGACCTGCACCGGATGCAGCACGAAAATGGCCGCGGCCAACCAGGCCCCCGGGACCTCCAGCCGCGCGAGAAGTCTCCAGAAGAGTACGGCGTTGGCGGCGTGCAAGAGGATGTTGATCGCGTGATAGCCGAGCGGACGCAGCCCCCAGCAATGGTACTCCAGCCAGAAACTGGTGAAAACCAGCGGGTAATACTGGGGCGAGGCCTGGGGATGAAGCCAGATATCGCGAAGGCCCTCAGCCGAACGCAAAGTTGCGTTCTTGGTCACGTAGAGCTCGTCGTCCCAGATGAAGTCGCCCTGACTTGCGGGGAGGTAGGCCAGAAGGGTCAGGGCGAACAATGCCCCGGCGCGAATGCGATTGGTGAGGGGTGAGGAGTGAGGGGTGAGGGGTGAGGAGTCCCGACTCAATTGACCAATGACCAATGACGAATGACAACTGACCAATGACGAACAATCAATTCCAGTCGTCCGGCGGCGTTCCGAGCCACTCGGCGCTCTTGACTTCCCAGCCCCACTCTTTCGTCAACCGATTTTGCCATGCCCGCAACGTCACCTTGAGCGCGCACGAGGTTGGGCGCCCGTCACGATCGGCTGTCACCTCGAAAACATCTTCCGCCCATCGGTCGTCCACCCCGATCTCGGAGCGGTCGTTACGGATGTAGCGAACCTGCGCACGTTCGCCCAACGCCGCCAGAGTGCGCACCGGCTCTTGGCTTGCGTACTGCTCGACGTCCCGCTTGAGTACCGCACTCTCGCTGTAGAGAAATTCCGTCGGTCGCTCGGCACCCAGGCGCCGCGGGAAAGGCAAAGTCCGTTGGTGCGCCCGCTCGATTTCGCCGTGTTGCAACTCGGCGAGCCATTCGAAAGCGAAGCGCCGCGCATCGCCCCGAATGCGCGCCGGTTCGAGCAACGTGTTAGTAACAGCCATAGAACCGAACAAGAGAGAGCACGTCAAACCAGCCAACGCGGCGCCCCGGCCCTTGAGTACGTTGCCAGACGCGACAATTTGCCACAACGCCACGCCGTTCACGACGGCCGCGATCGATGCGAGCGCCCAAAAAAGTGAGTTGACAAAAGCCGTCAGAGAAAGGACGCCGAGCACGGCCCCGGCGATGGCCAGGCCGCAGATCGGGCGGTAGCCCTCGACCGCTTCGCCCTCCTCGCCGGGGTCGGTGAGGGGTGAGGGGTGAGGGGTGAGGGGTGGGGCGTGACTCAAGGTAATGCTGTGGTGAAGGATGAAGGATGAAGGATGAAGGATGAAGGATGAAGGATGAAGGATGAAGTCGGAACCAACTGACAACTGACAACTGACAACTGACAACTGACCAACAACTAATACGGCACTTGCGTATCGTCGAAGATATCTTGTTCATCGGCCGTAACCAGCATCCGCAGCACGACGGGATTGATTTCCTGGCCGATCGTTCTCACGCTTCCATCACACATCAGCACGTTCGCGCCGCCGGTGTGCCAGCTCCACATTTCCTCGTTGGGTCCGCAATTCGTTTGGCTCCAGGGACAGTTGGGCGGCCCACCCCAGGGCGTGCGATTGCCGTTGATCGCATACACCTTGCTGGCAGGCGCGAAGTTTGATTGCCCGGAAATTCCCCCCGCGCTGGCCGGCTCGGCCCAACGGTTGAGCACGCGATGGCCGCTGGGCGTGGGGGCATCGCCTGCCGGCAGGCCGCCGGACGTGAGGTTGTGGGCCGCTAGCCACTGCGTGTAGGTCACTTGTCGCGTCGCGTTCCAAACCGGCGCGGTGCCGCCCGAGAACACTGGGTCGGGGTAAGCCGATTGCGTGTTGGGAAACGATGTTTCGTGACTGCGGCCCGCGTCTTCGGCGATGGCGATCGTGCGGCTCAGCCCGTCGGTAATCTTGGCCGTCATCGTGCCGCCCAACCGCAACGCGCCGGCCTTGCGCGCGTTCAAATTGCGGACACCGGTCTGCGGGTCAATGTCGGTATACACGGTGGGCATGTAATCGGTCTGTCCATAGCCGTTCGGGTCGATTAACCGCGTGGCGTTGCTCGGGCAGAGCAACGACGGGATCGACATTTTCGCCGACGTCTGGTTGGCAGGGCAGGCCGCGTCGTTGTAGGCGTAGGCCAGGTTCACCGGCTGCGTGATGTACGATTCGTCGTTCAAATGGGGCATGATCAGCGCGAACGTCGAGGCGACCTCGAACACGGTGGCCGGTGGGTTCTGCGTGAAATCGGTCCCTTCGCCCCCCGAGGGCAGATGTTTCCAGGCTTGTTCGAAATTGAGCATCCCCAGGCCTTGCTGCCGCAGATTACTCTGGCACGTCGATTTTCGCGTCGCTTCGCGCGCAGCTTGCAGCGCGGGCAGCAAGAGCGCAAAGAGCAACCCAATCACCGAGACGATCACCAGCAATTCGATGATCGTGAACCCTGCCCGCGCGTCCTGCTTACGATTGAAGTTTGCCATTCTCATGTCATCCGTCCTTGCGGCTCCATGATTTTGATGCGCTGGCCACCCTGAAACGGCCCTTCTCACGCTCCGCCTTTGCGCACTCCTTTCGTGTTCCGGATTGCTCAACGCGCCCCAATCTGTCTTTCTTCCGAAATCGACGCTGGTCATTTCAGCTCGATGTCGTAGGTGTTTTCCTTCGCCTCGACGGTAAACGTCAACCCCGAGGTTTCCGCCTTCTGGTACTTGTCAGGCACCGGCGTGGGAGCGCCCTCGATTTGCCCGTGAACGCCAGGATTGTGCGGCTCGACCCAGACCTTGTAATCGCCTGGCACCAGCCCCTTTTGTCCTGGGAACGTCCCGGCGCTGTACGTGCCGTCGGGTAGGATCTTGCCGGAGCCGTCATAGCTTTCACTCTTGGCCGAACTGAAATGCACCGCTCCGCCGCGGGCAGGAGCGCCGCCAGGGGCCGTCACCTTTCCACGCACCAGATAGGTCTTCGGATTGACCGGCAGCTTCTGGCCACAACCGCCCGTCCCTAGAAGCCCCGTCCCTAGAATCAGAGTACACAAGCACGTTAGGCTCCATGACCGGCGCCACACCTTCGTATTCATTGAAATCCTTCTGATCTGATCGATAAGCAATACGGGTTCCGCCGGGAAAAAGTTTCCCGGCGGAACCCAGTTTAACGAAACACTCACACCTGTAAAGGCGTCAGAAACCGTGGACGACTAATACTCACTCGTGGAACCGAACGCGTTGCCCTGGCCCGGGCTGACCTTCTCGGCCGCCGTTCCCAGGTAACGCAACGTCACCGGGTTCATGTCCTGCGCCAGGAACTGTACGTGCCCGTCCATGAACACCACGTTGGCGCCGATGCCGTGGAAACTGTAGATCTCGTCGTTCGGGCCACAGTGCGTTGCCGATTGCCAAAGGCACGTCGCGGCCGTCCCGCCGAACGGGTAGGAGTTGTTGTTCAGCGCCCGTTGGGCGCCCGTCACTGTCTGATTACTGTTCGGAGCGCCGTTGAGCCCGAAGCCATTGTCGGGCTCGATCCAGCGCCAAAACGCGCGGGCAAAGGGTTCCGAAATGCCACCGGCGCCGGTGTTCCCGGTGTCGGTCGCCGGCATGCTACCGACGATGGCGGCGGCACCTGCCGGGTCGCCGTAAGCGCCCCACATGAACTCGTTACGGCCCGTGTCTTCCGCATACGCGATGGTCTTGCTTAAGCCGTCGATGACCTCGGCCACCCTGGTCCCGCCGGCGCGCAGGCCGCCGACCATGCGGAACGCGTTCGGGCCGTTGTCCATCTTAACACCGGCGTTCGGCCTCCAGGTCGGGTCGATCGTTACGTACACCGTGGCGCCGTAATCGGTGTAGCCGAAGCCCTCGTTGTCAAGCCCGTTGGCCGGCCGCAAGGGGTTGGTCGGGCAAAGGTACGTGGGAATCGAGTATTGGCCCGCTTGGATCGCAATTCCATTCGCCGCGGTGTAAGTATTGGCGGCAATGTTGTAGAAGAAGCCGGTGTTGATCGGGTCGTAGGCTTCCTGCTGCTCGATGAACGGCAGGATTTGAAACAATGGCGAGAAGCCGCCCGCTTGGCCCGTCACGTTGCCGGCGGTGTCAGTGAACGGATAAAAGGCGCCTTTGGCGAAGGCGGCACCGGTGCCCGCGCTTGACGTCGGGGCGGTGAAACAGGTATTGGGCGCGATCCCAGGCAGCGTGCCTTGCCAGCCGCTAATTTCAAAATTGGCGGGAGGCTGCGGCTGAACGTACCAGTTGCCGAAGGTGCTCGACGTGAAGTTCGTGCCTTCGCTGGCGTCTGGGAAGGCCTTTTTCTGGTCGTTGAACACGTGCAGCGCCAGGCCGATCTGCTTCATGTTATTGGCGCAGGTGTTGCGGTTGGCCGCCTCGCGCGCCTTCTGTACCGCCGGAAGCAATAGCGCGACCAACAGGCCGATGATGGCGATCACCACCAGCAATTCGATGAGGGTGAACCCTCGCTTCGCATTTCTGATTCTCATGACTCTTGGTTCTCGTGTGTGAACGGAAACGAATGGTAAACGTAAACGATCTCGCACCGGTCGTTGGTGCCGAGCAGCGGAACTCGTGAGAGTTCCGGTTTCTCCCCATCGTTCGGAATTCTTACGAATTCCGCTACGCATCGCGTTCGATACGTCGTGGGGGGTGGGCCGAGCATCCGTGGCTCTTGAAATCCGCATCCCTCGGATTCATTCCTGAATGCTGGATTGCACCTCCCTCCATTATGCTGGTGAAAAAATGAGTTCCCGGCTTCGCTCGAAGCCTCAACGTTGGTGGAAGTATGGCGAGTGGTCGTTAGCTTGCAATGCTTGCGGCGTTAGAAAATGGTTAATCTCGATTCGTCAATCCATGCCCGCTTACTTGCTCGGGGCGCCCTGGCTCTTGGTAGCCTGAGCCGCCTGACTCTTGGCGCCCTTCGCGTCAGGCCGCCGTTCTCCAACGGTGGTGAGCATCGCTTCGCCGTCCAGCCACCATTCCTTCTGCTTGTCTTCGCTGAAGAGCAGCAAGAACTTCGATTCGGGCTTTCCGGCGGGCCGAATGACGCCCCCCGCCTCCATGAAATAAACCGCCTTCGTGCCCCCCTTGCTCCCCTTCATCGCTCGCTTGAGCCTTCCCATTTCGAACTCGACAGGGGTGTCCTTGTCGACGCCGCTCCACTCCGGGGGCCGGGCCATGCCGTACCATTTGCCCAACTTCGTTGCCGTGCCCGACTTTGCCAGCCGCTTGAGCGTCTTCCAGTCGCCATAAGCAAGCGACTTGGTTGCCAATTCCACGCGCTCCTCGAGACCGCCGGGGAGCGGTTCGCCCGGCTCCAACCAGCCGGCAAGCCAATACAGCGCCCCCAGCAGCAGAACTCCGCCGAGCAAGTACTTCCCCACGCGGGGCAACTGTTCGATCCGCCGCACCAGCCAGGGCTGTTTGTCCGGCAAAGACTCGCCTAGCCCGGTCGGGGCGTCGGGCGGACGCTCCCCTAAAGCGATGCCGTCGGTATTCACGTGAAACACTCGCTTACACCTCTTGCAGGTGAACGTCTGGTCCAGCCGCGAAATCTTGATCTTGCCTTGCAAGCCGCACTTGGGGCACTCGATCGGCAGGTATCGGTATAGCTCCTCATCGCCTGTGCGTACCACGTTCGACCTTTCCGCCTGATCACCGAAACCCAGAGGGACCGAGTCCCACGTCCGCGAGCCAGGAACCTATATAAACTTCAAATGTGAGCCGATTGTTCAGGTTTCACGAAAATCGTATTTGGCCGGTTTCCAAAAACGCGGGCGAGGCAGTGTGGAAGAAGGAAGAAGAATGAGATCCTCACGCAAAGGCGCAAAGTCGCCAAGAACGTCTTCTTGTTTTGCGCCTTGGCGCCTTTGCGTGAGACTGTCTGCGGACTGACCGACGACGTGATTACGGAAAACGCGTTTCGCCCGCTTCCAAAATCGCGCGCCGGGGCGATAATGGCTAGAAAACGACCACGTGGCGCGGCAAATCAACCGGCAAGGGGAATGGCAAGAAACCGCGGATATCACGGATGATTTCACGGATAACCTTGCGCGGCCTTCGGCCACGACTACGGATTGACAGAAAAATTACTGACAGAAACATTTTTCTGTCGGTAATTTTTCTGTCGACGATTGCCTTCGTCTATAAGGGGGGCTAACGCCCCCCGCTCGCCGCCGGAATTCGCATGCCGCCCTTTCGCTCATCAATTCGAGCCAAAGAATGGTGGTGGCTGGCCGGGTTGACGGTCTTGACGCTGACCCATTTCACGCGGGTCGCCACGTTCGAGTTCGTCAATATCGACGACCCCGACTACGTGATGGAAAACCCGCACGTACAAGCCGGGCTTTGCCGCGAAAGCGTATCGTGGGCCTTGACCAGCACCGAGTACGCGAACTGGCACCCGCTCACCTGGTTGTCGCTTGAACTCGATTCGTCGCTTTACGGCGTGAACCCTTGCGGATACCACCTTACCAACGTCGTCCTGCACACGGCCAACACGCTCTTGTTGTTTTGGGCCTTGCGAGCGATGACCGGCGCCGTCGCGCGCAGCGGCTGCGTGGCCGCGCTCTTCGCGATCCACCCCTTGCATGTCGAAAGCGTGGCCTGGATCAGCGAGCGCAAAGACGTTCTCAGCGCGCTCTTCTGGATGCTGACACTGTTGAGCTACGCGCACTATGCGGCCAGGCCCTCATGGGGCCGTTACGCGCTCGTCGTGGCGCCGTTCGCCCTGGGGCTCACGGCCAAGGCCATGCTCGTCACGCTGCCCTGCGTGCTCTTGCTCTTGGATTTTTGGCCGCTACGGCGCTGGCCGTCCGGCGACCATCACGAACGAGAAAAGGGGAGGAGGGGGAAGGAGAAAGGCGAATGCAACGAACGAGAAAAGGGGAGGAGGGGAAAAGGGGAGGAGGGGACTGGACTCACCACTCACCCCTCACCCCTCACCACTCACCGCTTACCCCTCACCACTCTGATCGTCGAAAAACTGCCCCTCCTGGCGCTGAGCGCGGCGTGCAGCGTGATGACGACCGTGGCGCAATCGAAGGAAGCCATCGTCTCAATCGACGAGTGCCCGCTCACCGATCGGCTGATGAACGCCGCGGTTGCCTACGCAGCTTACCTGGCCAAGGCGGTTTGGCCGCTCGAGCTGGCGGCCTTCTATCCCTACACGAAGCCGACGGCCCCGGTTGCGCTCGCCATCGCGACTCTGTTGGCGGCGGCAACCGTTTGGACGTGCCGGCGATGGCGCGCGCAGCCCTACCTTGCCATGGGCTGGTTCTGGTACCTGGGTACGTTGGTGCCGGTGATCGGACTTGTGCAGATCGGCGGCCAGGCGCTGGCCGATCGCTACACCTACGT
Source organism: Pirellulales bacterium (assembly GCA_035534975.1). Classification (GTDB taxonomy): domain Bacteria; phylum Planctomycetota; class Planctomycetia; order Pirellulales; family JAICIG01; genus DATKSN01. The sequence goes on along the minus strand of DATLQY010000458.1, from coordinate 846 downwards.
GCCCTTGATCGGCGTGTTCATCGCCGCCGTTTGGGGTCTGGCGGACCTGGCACGCAATGGCCTGGTGTCGCGGAATCTGATTGCCGCGCTGGGCGCGGTCGCGCTGGCCGGCTTCGGGCTTTGCACTTGGGTCCAGGTGGGGTACTGGCACGACAGCGTATCGCTTTGGGAGCACAGCCTTGAAGTCACTGGGCCGAACCACGTGGCTTGCGCGGAATTGGGGATTGCCCTGCGCGAGCGCGGGCTATTCAAGGAGGCCTTGCCCTGGCTGCAGTCGGCGGCGAAGTTGGCGCCCGAATACCGGGTAGCGCGTGAGAACTTGGGGCTCGTTCTTTTCAAGCTGGCCAGGGACGTCGAGAGTAAGCATGAATACGAGGCGGTGTTGCGCATTAACCCTTCGCACGCGCGGGCACACAGAATGCTGGCAATGTTGCTCGATGCCGAGGGGCAAGCGGCCGCGGCCCGCTCGCATCTCGAGCGCTCGCTACGACTCGCCCCCGATGAATGGCAAACGCACTGGGTACTGGGCGAGCTACTCGTCCGCGAGGGTCAAGCCGCCGTAGGAGAGCGCCACTTGAGCGAGGCCGCGCGGCTCAACCCGTCGGTTGGCGCCGCGATTGCGGCCGGGCGCTCGGCGTTTGACCGCGGGCCCCAAGCCGGCCTCGCCGAACAGGATGGGGGGGCCGAGAAATGAAAGTTCATAGCGCCCCGCTTGCCACCAGCTTTAGCTGGTGGTTGGCACCCCTGCCAGAACCCTCTTTTTCCCAGCCGGCTTCAGCCGGCTTTGCGCGCGGCTTCAGCCACCGCGGCGCGAGGCCTGAAGGCGGGAAAAGCGGGCTGAAGCCG
>DATLQY010000457.1:0-4027 GCA_035534975.1 Pirellulales bacterium | reverse complement strand
CTGCACGCCCAGGAAAATCCGCGACGTATTGGCGGCCAACTCTTCCGGCTTGAGCCCCGCGGCCGTGTAGAACAGCGCCGCCCCGCCGCGATCGGAGCTGCCGGTCGTCGTCAGCAAGTCGGCCACGATGTTGTCGTAGCGGACGTCATCGGCGAACCGGCGCCGCAGCCAGCGGGTGAATCCGCGCACCTGTTCGAACCGCTCCGCCTGGGCGTCCGCCGGCAGAAGCATGTTGGCCCACGTTTGGGCCAGGTGCGTCGGGTAGCGCGGGTTCGACAAAAGCCGCTCGATGCACCGGCTGCGCCTTTGGGCATCGTCCTGGGCGGTCAAAGCCAACACCTCGGAGGCGGAGGGGACCACACCATTCAAATCGAGGCTCGCGCGCCTGAGGAATTCGGCGTCATCGGCCGAGGGGGCTGGCTCGACGCCCGCCGCTTGCAGGCGCGCTTCCAGCAGTTCATCGACACGGCGAGCCATGTCCAAGGCGGACGGCACCGGCGTTGGCTCCTGGGCGGGCGCCGCTTGGCAAAGCGACAGGACCAAGCAGCCCACCCACAACGGCCATGAAATGCCGTGTAGCATGCCTTTTGCCTCCCATCTGAGCGCGGGGTCGACGTGACGTGACTCTGGCAATGATTGTAGCCGCCCGGAGCGGGTAAAAGCAACACGCAATCAGCTCAGACTGATCGAGCTACGCACACGCCTCAGCAAGATCATCAACAGGCTGCGCCGCTCTGTGACGATTTCAGCCTGGCCGCCCATGCCGAGCTTGATCTGGCCGCAGTAATCGCCGCGGGCCACGCGTTGCCCCGCCAGATCGATCTTCACGACGAAAGTGGCGCCTCGCTTCGGTTGCATCGGGTCGGCGGGCGTCGAGTCCGGCGAAAGATAGCTCACCTCGCCGGCCATCGTCCCGTAGCGCTGAAAGTCAAAGGCGTCGAACTTGATCATGGTCGGCATGCCCGTCCGCAACAGGCCGACGTCTTCGCTTGCGAGCTCGACCTCGAAGCGGAAGCCTTGCTGCCGCGCGATTTCGAACACCGTCTCGCCGGCCGGCACCAGGTCGCCGACGCGCGGATTGCCCTGCACCACGACGCCGCCGATCGGCGAGCGGAGCACCGCCTGCTCACGCTGGAGTCGCAGGTTCTCCAACTCCTTGCCCGAGGTGTCGATCTCACCACGCTTGGCGACGCGGCGGGCTTCCAATTCCGCGCGGTGTACCGCGGAGTCCTGCTCGACCAGCTCGACGCCCTGCTCGAGCACGGTCAGCTTGCCGAGTTCGACGGGCAGTTTCGCGACGGCCAGCTTTTGTTCCGAGTCGCACACCTTGGCCTGATCTTCGACGAATTGTGACTCGGTCACCGCGCTGGTGAGAACGAGCTTGCTCGTGCGCCGCTCTTGGTCCTGTTTGGTGGCCAAATCAACCTCGGCGCGGCGAACCTCGGCTTGCCGGCGTTGGTGCGCCTGCTCGACCTCGGTCCGGCCCACGGCCAACTCCGCCAGCGCTTTGGCGTGGGCCGCCTGGTACTGACTTGCCAGCCGCTGGGCGATGTGATCGAGCTCCGCCAGCTCTTCCTGGCACGCCAGGATTTTGCGATCGAGGCCGGCGATCTCGTTGTCGAGTAGCGCCGTGTCGAATTCGAGCAGCACGGCCCCCTGATGCACTTCGTCTCCCGCGTGGACGTGAACGACGGCCACGCGACCGTCGAGCCTGGTTCCGCGCGGGGCGAAAATGTGCAATGGCGTATCGACGGGCCGCACCCGGCCGGTGGAGCGCACCACCAGGCTGGCGGTGGTCAGGCTGGCCCAGACGAGAGCGACCACGATCAAGGTGAGCGACAGCCAACAAGCGGCGTGTACGAACACGGGCGGCCGGGCTTCGAGCTCTTGCCGCAGCGTCGTGCAGTCGCGCAGCTCGACGACGCGCGGCTGCCGCGGGGTTGCGCGCGGCGGCCGGCCCAGGCGCGGGTGTGTCGCGACCAGAGGCTGAGCGACGGCGGCCGGAACATGGGAGTGGTTCAGGCGAATCATTGGGAAGATCCTTGTTGAAAAGGAGGTTGACGGTGCTGGAGAGAGCTAAACGGGAACGGGGACGTGCGAGCACCGGCAGTGCTCGATGCGCGGTGCTTGGGCCTGCCACAAGCGAGCGAACAAGCCACGGGCGGCCAGCAGCTCATGGCTCGTGCCTTGTTCGACGAACTGGCCGCCCCGCAAGACGCAAATCCGGTCGGCATCTTGCACCGTGCTGAGCCGGTGGGCGATGACGAGCACCGTCCGGCCGGCCAGGAAACTCCTCAGTCCACTCTGGATGGCTTGTTCGGTGATGGTATCGAGATGGCTCGTGGCCTCGTCGAATACCACAATGGCCGGATCGCCCAGGACGGCGCGGGCGATTGCCAACCGCTGACGTTGGCCGCCGGAGAGGTTCACGCCGCGCTCGCCGATGTGCGTTTCCCAACGCCGCGGCAGGCTGTTGATGAATTCTTCCAGGCCGGCGGCCCGGGCCGCGGCCGCGACTTCTTCGAACGAAGCATTTTCATCGGCCAGGGAGAGATTGTCGCGGATCGTGCCGTTGAAAATGTAAGGGTCCTGGCTCACCACGGCGATGCGGCGGCGGAGCGTTTCGAGGCTGAAGTCGCGAAGGTCGACGCCGTCGAGCAGGACCTGGCCGGCGCTGGGCTGGTACTCCGCGAGCAAGAGCTTGAGCAGAGTCGACTTTCCTGAACCGCTCTCACCGACGACCGCCACGGTCTGTCCGGCATCGATTTTCAGGTTCAGCGCCTCGAACAATGTCCCGCGATTGCCGTAGCTGAAGCCGACGTCGCGGAATTCGATCTGCGACTTGAGTTCCGTGAACGGAATCTTCTCGACGGCCGAGCGTTCCGTCTCCAGATCCAAAATCTGGAACAGCCGATCGACGGCCACCAGCGCGTCTTGCAGCTTGAGGTTGACCATCGCCAGGCGGTTGAGCGGTTCGAGCACCGTGAGCAGCAAGGTATAGAAGAACAGCAGCTCGCCGACACTCAAAGCTCCGGCGATGACGCGGTGTCCGCCGAACCAGAGCACGGCGACACTGGCCAGGCCGGTGACGAGCATCGCCAGCGATTGCACGCGGATTTCCAGTGTTTGCAGGGCGAAGACCGATTGCACGAGGGCCAGGATGCGGCCCTCGCCTTTGACGGTACGAGGCTCTTCGGCGGCGAACAGCTTGATCGTTTCGATGCCGGCGATGTCTTCGACCAGGTGCGTCGTCAGGTGGGAATTGCTTTCCAACACCTCTTGCACATGGCGCCTGCCGGAACCGTGGTGCAGCGCGACCGTGACGAGAAAAATCGGCACCACGGCGCTGGTGGCCAAGGCCAGTGGACCATCGTACGCCCATAGAATGCCGAGGATACCGGCGACGACCGTGCCATCCACCAGCGCCGAGGTCACTGCGCCATTGATCGCTTCGCGCAGCCTGGCGGTTTCGCCCATCCGCGACATGATGTCGCCCAGTTGCCGCGTTTCGAAGAAGCGCATCGGCAGCCGCAGCAAGTGCCGCATATAGCCGGAAAGCAGCACCAGGTGTACCTTTCGGCCCGCATGGGCCAGCAGGTACTGCCGCAACATGTTGAAAAGCGCGCGGAAGCAGACGACGGCTACCATGCCGATTCCCAGCGCATTGAGCAACTTGCTTTCTTGCCGCACGAGCACCGAATCGACCAGGTGCTGGACGAAATACGAAGTGGCAATGGCCAGCAAAGTGATGCACAGGGCGCACATCGTGGCTTCGACGAGCACCCACTGCTGCGGTCGCAGCAGGTCGATCAGCCGTTGCCAAGGCGGGACGGAGTCGCCGATCCCCCGCGGATCGAGGCGCACCGTCGGCACGGCCAGCAGTGCATGGCCCGACCATTGCTTGGCGAACTCATCGAGTTGCATCCGCACGAGCCCCTGACTCGGGTCGGCCAAGACGACTCGGCCGCGGCGCACCTGGTGAATGACGACGAAATGGCCGGCTCCCTCGGTATTACGCACGTGGGCG
>DATLQY010000456.1:0-10511 GCA_035534975.1 Pirellulales bacterium | reverse complement strand
ATGCTGACGATAGGTCGTTGTGGTTTCTCGACAGCCACCCTGGCGAAGAAAGGTGTACGATGCGTAGTCACTTGTTTCTGGCGACGTTAGCCTTCATTCTGGTCCCGCTGGCGGCGGAGGCCGAAGAAAATCCGGGGCCTCCGTTGCTTGCAAGGGAAGCCAAGAAACTCTTCAAGCCCGACACATTCCAGACTCTCGTCAATCCCAACTGCTCGCACTGCGTCGACGAGGCCAAACGACGAGCGGGCGAATTACGCCGCGACGACCGCGTTCTGGCGTGGATACGAGGCAAATACGAGGGGGGCGGCATCCCGTTGCGTTTCTTCCTCGTGCCCTATCGTGTGATCAGCGACACTTACGGGGTGTTCGTTTACGACGCCGACGCGGGTTTCGTCCGCGGTTTCGAGGCATCGCTCGACTTCACGTTCCACGGTTGGCGAAATGGGATCATGGTGATCCGCCACAAGGATGGAACCCTTTTTTCGACGCTCTCCGGCCGCGCCTTCGACGGCCCTCGCCAAGGCCAACAACTCATACCGATCGCTACGCTCGAAACCGATTGGGATTTCTGGTCCACGGCCTACCCAGGCTCGGTAGCCTACCACATGTTCGAGAAATACCAGCCGACCGAGTTGCCCGACGACGAAAACGGCGACGCGGCGAGCACACGCCTTGAGGCCAACCCGAGGGAAATCCCCGGCGAGACGCGAGTCGTCGGCGTGGCGCTGGGCGACGAGGCCAAAGCCTGGTCGCTAACCGCGTTAGAAGCGGCGGGTGGCTTGATCGAAGACAACGTGGGCGGGCAGAAGCTGGTCGTACTCTGGTATTCCCCGACACAGACGGCGGCGATCTACGCCCCGCAGATCGAGGAGAGTGAACCGCCGTTGACTGTTTCACTCGTGTGCGACCGAGCCCTGGCGCGGGACCGTGCGCCATTCCGTGACCGTAATACCGAGTCGCGTTTTGGCATCGAGGGTCGGGCCGTCGATGGACCACTGAAAGGAAACACATTGCGTTGGCTGTCCGGCGTGCAGTGCCGTTGGTTTGCCTGGGCCGCTGAATACCCGCAGACGAAGTTGCATGTCGAACGTAGTGACGCCGCACCCGCAAAACCCGCTGACAACGACGCGAAGCGCGCCGATAAGAAACGGCCACGCAAGCCATTGAGCGCGGCGATCGTCCAGCCGGATTTCGTCAGCGCTGAACAGGTCGCGGTATGGCGCCGCGACGGCTACCAAGCGGTGGTCGTGGTGCTCGACGAGCGTCACTCGGCCGAAGAATACCGCCGTGCCGCTGCCGTATTGGCCGCGGCAAAACTCGATCTTTACTACTGGATCGAGGTGGCCCGCAACCCGGAGATGGCCGCCGCGCATCCTGAGTGGATGGCGTCGTTGGGCGTTCACGACGACTGGCAAAAGCGATTCCCGAAGATACCATTGCCGAAGGAGGGTCAGGTGGCCAAGGCCCTTCCATGGGTGCCGATTCTCTATCGTGAAGCATACGACGCTCACTTGGAACGCATCGGCCGATTGCTCCGCCGCGCGAGCGGCGACTACCACGGATTGTTGATCAATGACCTGCAAGGTGGCCCCGCCTCATGCGGCTGCGGCAACCTGCAGTGCCGCTGGGCGACCGACTATGGCGTGGAATCCACCACAACGAAACTTGAGGGAGACGATATTGCCCGGCGTTTCTTGACCGAGGTTCGTGAACTGGCGCCGGACAAGCAGGTTATCCCGGTCTGGATGACGGAGTGCGAGGACCGCGACTTGCCTGCCGACCGTCGACCGGCCGGCAAGACCACGGGCTACTGTGGCGGTGTCGGCTGTTCGCAGGGTACTTGCCCGAAGGCGTTCAGCAACCAGTGGAACGCGCTTGTGCGCAACCACGAAGGACCGATCGGTCTGTTGGTTACCCATCGGGAGCTAGGCCGCGAGGGGGAAGAATACGGCGATACGGCGGGCTGGATTGCTCAAGCGGTCGACTACATCGACCAGGTTCCGCCGCGGCACGGCGGGATACCCGTTGCTCACGAACGGCTGTGGCTCGTCGTGCAGGGCTACGATGTACCAAGCGCCACCGTCGAAGCCGCAAGGCAGGCTGCCACGCTCACCGGCGCCGGCGCGGTACTTGTGGCCCAAACTCGACTCGATGCAACGTACGAGCCGAGGGTGATTGCAGTGAAGTAGAGATCGTAGCCCGAGCCGAGACCGGCCACTGGCCGTGGGGCGAGTTGGGCTCGCTGCGGACTCAGCATGCATCAAGGAGGGAAAAAAGGCAGCCAAGGAAAGTGCTCCTTGAAGAATCGGATGGCCTCCGGGCTACTTTCCATGGCGCTGTAGACGTATTGGCCGAACGCGCCCCCACCGCAGGCATAGTACCCGACCGCCGCGCCTCCGATTGCGACAAGCCCGGCGGCGCCTCCGCCGATGGCGACACCGCCGATCGCCAAACCTCCCAGCGCCAGCCCACCGATGGCGAATCCACCGAAGGCCATCAGTGCGCCGAAAGAACCGCCGCCGATGGCGACCAAGCCGATCGCTCCTCCTCCGAGGGCAACGACTCCCCGGGCCAGTCCACCCAGGGCAAGAACACCTGTGGCGATGTCGCCAATGGCAAGGAGCGCGCCGGCGGGCCGCGTCCGGCGGCGTCAATCGCCTCGACGTCGGTTCGTACATCGCTGGCGTGCTGATAGCGTCGGTCGGGCTCCTTGGCCAAGGCTCGTAGCACGACCTCGTCCAACTGTACGCTGACACTTACCTTGTGCGAAGGTGGCTCGAACCGCCCCAATGGCAATTCCCCGGTCAGCATTTCATAGAACACGACGCCCAGCGAGTAGATGTCGGCGCGGTGATCGACATCGAGCGGGCGCTCGACCTGCTCGGGGGCCATGTAATGGGGCGTGCCCATCACCTGGGATTCGCCCGTCAGGTTGTGGTCGGCGGGCGCTTGACGAAGAAGCTTGGCCAGTCCGAAGTCGGCGATCTTGATGCGCCCTTTCTGGTCGAGCAAGACGTTTTCAGGCTTGATGTCGCGATGGACGATCCCCTCGTCGTGCGCGAATTGCAGAGCGTCGCAAATCTGCGGTACGATCGCCAGCGCCTCGGACGGCTTGAGACTTCCCGCGCGCATGAGCTCCCTCAGGTTCGTCCCATCGACGTACTCCATGGCCAGGTAGTAGAGCCCGTCCGCCTGGCCAGAGTCGAAGACTGAAACGATGTTGGGATGGTTCAACCGCGCCAGCGCTCGAGCCTCACGGGCAAACCGCTCGGCGAACGCCGGATCGGCGGCGGTTTGGGCAATTTCACGCCGCAGCAACTCGCCGCAGCGTCGGCGAAGCCGGTGGACGGCCATTTTGACCGCGGCGACCGTCATGCCGGCCGATGCGGCGACCCGCTCGTAAGGTGCCTGCTCGGCGTCACCTGCCAAGAACGGCTTTAGTTGCTCGAAGCGGTCGGCCTTGCCCGCCGCGGTGTACTCTTCCTCCAACGCAGCAAGCGCCTGAGCAAGCAGCGTCAGCGCCCAGTGGCGTTCGTACAGTGCTTCGGGCGTCGCAAGATCGGCCGGTTCGTTCTGATAACGTCCTTCGCCCAGCGCGAAGTCGATGGGCACGGTTGGTTGTCGACCCCCTCGTTTTTGGGCCCTTTGCCGGCGCCAGTGATTGGCAAGGAAGTGGTCGAGGGTAGAAAGCAGGAACGACCGGAATCGCCCGCGGTTGCGATCGGCGACTTGCAGGTACTCCTTCTCCATCAGCCGGGCAAAGAACTCTTGCGTTAGATCCTGCGCTAGGTCGGCGTCGATGCCGCGGCGGCGGACATGGGCATATAGCGGGTACCAATACCTCTCACACAACGTCGCCAGGGCCTGTTCGAAATCGGGCGAATTACGTTCACCGGCGGCGAGGACCAGACTCCAATTCGTTGTCGCGAAATCGCGCCGGTGGGCGGGCGGAAGGCTATGGCGTTCGAACGACATACGGCCATTGTACTCAATCGCGAGAGAAAACTCATGGACGCAGGTTCCTGGACTTCTCGCTGGTTGGCGACGTGCGTGGTATGGTGCTGCTGAAGTTGCGTGGCTACACGAAGGTAGCTGCGGTACGTCCCAAGCTACGGTCCGGCCTTCGCGTTCCAATCGCCTTCAATTTCCCCGCAAGCTTGTAGTGCCAAGACCGCCAACGCGGTGCCGGAATTCGAAGGCAGGTTTTGCAGCGTACCGATGCTCAAGGTCGGTGTAAACCAACGGCCACTGGTGCGCTGGTTGGCCTTGAGCCATGCGATGCCCCGCTGCAGGCGAGGATCGGCTACGGGAATTTCGGCCTTGCGAGCTGCGAAAATCGCGAAGCCCGTCCCGTAGCCGTTACTCGGCCGCCCACGATCGACGCGAAACTCCTCGAAAGTCGCCGAACCGGCCACCAGGTTTTCGATTGCCCAGCCACCGTCGTCGGCTTGCAGTGAGAGAAATGCCTCAGCCAGCGGCCTGCGATCGGCTTCGTCTACCAGGCCGTCGATGTGCGACGCCACCCAGAGCAAAAGACCCTTTTGGAAGGGCGTGTTGGGAGGATGATTCTTCACATACTCGCGCACGCGGTCGAGGGCGGTTTGGGCCGCGAGGGTTCCGGCATATTCGTCTGGGGCGGCGGCAATGCCCAACGCGGCAAATAGAGTTTCCTCAAATTCCTGGATGAAGGTGCGAGCCGAGCCGCCAATCGGGTTCCAACCACCGTCAATCCGCTGGTGAGTTAGCATCCGGTCGAGGGCTTTCCGTGTGAGCGGGTGCAGCGACCGGCTCGTTTGGCGGTCGTTCAACGCCAGCGGTACCGATACAACCATCGCCTCCGATGGATAACGCAGCCCTTGTTTTTCCCATCGCTCGCTGACGAGCGATTCGTACATCGTCCTGACTTCGACGGGTGGTTCGACGACTTTGGCCAGTGCCGGCCGTGCGATCAAGTACATGAAGTTCGCGTGACACTGGCAGCATTGCTGCTTGCTCTGCCAGGCGAGCGCTGAGGCGTCGAGCGAGCGCGCCGCACGCTCAAGCGAGAACTCTTTGGCGAGCGGCTCGTCGGGCGTTGCTGGCACCAATTAGGCCGGCTTTTCGATCCGATACACGTGTGTTTCGGTGCGAACGTAGAACGCACGGCCGGCGACGGCCGGCGAGGCGAACGTGCGGCCGTCGAGCCGATTGGTGGACAGCTTCTGGAATTGCCGGCCCACGGCGACCACGCTCGTTTCACCGTCGTCGTTCCAGAAGTGAATTCGCCCGTCTGCCAATAATGGCGAGGCATAACCGCCCTTTCCCAGCCGCTCGCGCCAACGCAATTCGCCGCTGCGCGCGTCAAGGCAACTGCCGATCCCCTTGTCGCTGAACAGGTAGAGCTCGTCGCCCACGATCAAGGGCGAGGGGTTCTGGGGCACGGCCTCCCGCAGGCTCCACACGACATGGCTAGCGGTAACGTCTCCGCGGCCGTCGGGCCGAATGGCTTGCACGAGCGGGCTGAAGTAACCGCCACAGACGAAAACCAACCCGCACCCGTAGACCGGGCGTGGCACCTGGGCGAAGTTGTCTCCCTGAGCGACCGACCACAATTCGGAGCCGGTGCGCGGATCGTAGGCCACCACTCGATCGGCGAGATTGCTCACCAATTGGCGACCGGCCGACGTTTCAATCACGAGCGGAGTCGATTCGGAGTTCCGGCCCGCGTGCGGCTGCTTCCAACGGATTTCTCCCGTCTGCTTATCAAGGGCCGCCGTGTACCTCGTGTCCGTGCCCTGGCAGGGCACAATCAGCAGGTCGTCGCACAGCACCGGCGTGCTCGAAGGCCCATAATAAGTTTGATGCTCCAGCTTCACCTTCCAAATGATGGCGCCGTCGGTAGTGAGGCAGGCAGTGCCGTTGCCGCCAAAGTGAACGTAAAGCCGATTACCTTCAATGACCGGCGTCGGCGTGGCGTGGCTATTCAAATCATGCACTCGCCCCGGCATGTCGATCGTAAAGACTTCGACATCATGCAGTTGCTCACCTGTGCGCTGATCGAGCCCTATCGCGCGCAGCGAATGGCCGTCGTCAATGGCCGCAGTGAGCCAGATTTGACCGTTTTGAATGACGGGCGACGACCAGCCGAGGCCAGGAATGGCAACTTTCCAAGCCACGTTTTCCGTTTCGCTCCAAGTAAGCGGCAGTTCGCGCGCCGACGCATGGCCTTGCCCATCGGGACCGCGAAACTGCGGCCAATCGACCTCGACGTTTGTAGCGACCGGCTCGGCGCCCAGGGCCAGGTCGATCGAAAGAATCGAAGCGATGCAGCAAACGGTTACGGCACGGCACCAGTTCGGCATGATGATCGACACGGAAGCCTCCTCGCAACCAAATCTTGGTTTTAGTGGGAACGCGACCTGATTGCAACCAGAACGCGCGTTCCTGAACGCGCGATCTTGTGCGTTCTCATCGCCATCGGGTCTCCCTGCCCGTTCGGCACCTGACTCTCCGACGCCATGAAGACGTACACGGTGTTGGCGCGGCGCGCGACCCAGAGGCTCACAAGATCGCGCGGTCCGGCGCCTTTTGCGAGGAAGATCTGTTTGGCCGGCAGCCCGCAAAGCGAGTCGTCCAGGTTCTGTCGCGTCGTGAGGTCGAATCCAAGGTCCGCCAATCTCGTCAACGCACCTTTGATCGCCAGTTCCTCAAAAAGCCCCTCGGCGATGCAGATGCCTTGCGCGAAGTACTCCAGGTTGCGCGCCGTAAGCGTTGCCTGACTGCCGATCGCATCGGTCCGCGGCAGCGGCGCCCAGATTGCCTTGCCGCCCGTGTCGCCGACCGAAAGGCTGAACCCTAGCCGAACGTCGGTCAGTGCGTTTGCGGCGTCGAGGCGCGCGGTTTCAGGCTGCCGGGGCACCTTCAAACCAGAAATGATGTCGTTGAGCCGCTCGTCGATCCTCGACATATTGGGCCGCAGTCCGTAGACCAAGAGCTGCACATGTCGTTGATCTCGCACCGAAGTGATCAGCACGTAGGTGAATTCCAGTTCTTTGACGCGGCGATCGAACCGGGAGACTTGCACCTCCAGATCGCCGAGCGGCACACGGCGGACCGGCGTGTTGGGGGCGGCCTGCATTCGCCTCAGCAGCAGGCGGTGGTAATCGTCGTGCTTCAGGTTCGGGATGGTCTCGGGAATGACCAGAATCGCCGTGCCGCTCGCCCGTTCTGACAGGAGCAACCGCGCCGCCGCATGCTGTTGACGCGCCTGGTCGCCCGCCTTGGCCGTCCAGAGCCCCGCCGGCTTGCGGAAGCTGAAGCCGCTTTCGAAATCGCGATAGACGCCGGCCCGCAGACTGAACGTGGCGCCCACCACGTTGTCGGGATCGTCCCGCCGCAACGAAGTGGTCAGCCGCTCGGCTGCGCGAACCAACCGCTCCTCGTTCTCGGCGAATAGCGCGTCGTTCGTCCAAGCGTTCACCTGATAGATAAACCCCTCGTGCTCGACCAGGTAGATCAGGTACCGAGACGAGATTTCCTGCGAGACGGCCGCGACCTTGATTTGCAGCGCCGCCTTGCCCGCCAACTCGACGCGCTTCTGTTCAGGCTGGCTGCCGGGTTTCACTTGCATCGCCGACAGCAAGAGTTTCGCGTAACCCGCGAGATCCGTGGATCCGCTACGTTCGGGTACGACGAGCAACATGCATTCCTTCTTCAAGTCGGCCATCCCCATGCACGCGGAACCATTCACTTGCCGCACCTTGTTCTCGTCCCAAAACTCCCAGTCTTCCGACGGCCGGCGGATCTCAAAGGCGAAATCGAGGACGCTAAACGTGTCTCCTTCGACCAACTGCGGCGGCTCAGCCCGCGGCGGTTCGCCGGCCGTGCAGTTCATTGCGGTCCTGGCGAAAACGACGCTCAAAACCGCCGCCAACCACCTTCGTCGACGTCGAAGAGTTTTTGGCGACATGATAAAACCTGCGAGTATGAGATCGTTGACTTGTGCCATCCGGCAGTTTCGCCGCAAATTGCGATTTTACGGCGCCCGCCGGCGTATCGGAATCCCCCGTCGTTGAAGCCGAGCCGTGGCCGCGGGCGAGTTGGGGCCAAAATGGTGGGGAGGAAGTCGGACACCCCGCAAGAAGCTCTCACCGTCCAGGCTATGGCCGCGCATCCAGTCTCGCGAGGAATTGCCCTACGGCCTCTCTCCATCGTTCCGGCGCAACCGCGTACAGCGACCTGTGGCCCGCCCCTTCGAACACTACCAAATTCTTGCTACCTCCCAGGTTTTTGAAAATGGCCATGCCCTCTTCCAGTCGCGCGTGCCGGTCCTCCGCCCCGTGCAGCACCAAGGCAGCGCAGTCGCAGGCCCGCGCGTATTCTTCCGGGTTATGGGTGAAGCCCGAGAACCCGACCTGCACGCCGCCCCAGAAAACCAGCAGTTCGGCCCCGGGGAAGGAAGGCACCCCCATGAGGCCGAATCGGTTGCGGACTGCGCCGAGCATTCGGCCGAAGACGGACTCCAGGATGACGCCGTCCGGTTTTACCTCAAGGTCAGCTATGCTTCGCAGAACCGCCGCGCCGCCCATCGACTGCCCGTACAGGATCAGCGGCCCCGGTAGCCCTCGCGAACGAACGTGCCGGACCGCCGCGGCCACGTCTTCGGCTTCATGGTAACCGAGGGTCGTAGCGCTGCCTTCGGATCCACCGCTGCCGCGGAAGTCGATCAGGACCGTCGCAAAACCCATCTCATAAAACACCCGCCCTTCCTCCAGGAGGGTGGATCGAGAGGCGCCGTAGCCGTGGAACAGGAGGATAGTTCCTCTCGGTTTCGTCGGGGAGAGGAGCCAGCCTTCGAGACTGGCTTCATCGTCGTTGAGGAAGCGAAGAGTTTCAGAAGGAAGACCCAAGTCCTCGGGCAAGCGGTCGTTTGCTGGATGAGGAATGGAGACACCACAGGTCAATACCTTTAGCTTTTGCCAACCGGAAAGGGACTGCGCAGGAGCTGTCCGGGACGATTGGGTGCTGAAAGTCAACATGGCGTGGGCATGCTGATAGGCGAGGAAATTGAGTAGCAGGAAGCAGACCGCGAGAACAAGTCCCGCGGCGCGCCAGGGGTGTCGCCGCGCCCAGGCAAAAAGCCGATTCAAGCGGGGAGTTTTCACGAATTCCGTTGCCTATCTGTCGCGCTCGCGAGGATTACTGTCGAGACCGTGATGCTCTAGTCGTCGCGGCGGCCGCTGAGGCTTTGCGCCCTCTTGCGTCTGTCGAAGGTCCCGTCCATGCTACCGGTGGCAAGCAATTTGTGATAGATAAGAAAGCCAGTTCCGTAAAGCCGGCACCGGGTAAAGGATCAGGAGTACCGAAAAATGCCATGTCGGGCACGTTGTTGTTGGCTGGCCGTAGGTCTGCTTGCGGCGATGGCGACTGAAAGCCGCGCGCAGGAGGCGCCGTTATCCCGGATCGCATTTGGCTCGTGCGCCAATCAGGATCGCCCGCAACCGATCTGGGAGGCGGTCGTCGCCACGAAGCCGGAGTTGTTCTTGTTCATCGGCGACAACGTCTATGCCGACACCGACGATATGGATGTCCTACGCGCGAAATACCAACTATTGAGCGATCAAGCTGGCTTTCAGGAGCTGAAACGCATTTGCCCCGTGTTGGCCACTTGGGACGACCACGACTTTGGCGCGAACGACGCCGGGGCCGAATATCCCAAGAAGCGGGAATCGCAACAAGCGTTTCTCGACTTCTTCGACGTGCCGAAGGACGATCCTCTCCGCCGCCAGGAGGGCGTGTACCATGCCCGCACGTTCGGCCAGGCCGGGAAGCGGGTGCAGATCATCCTGCTCGACACGCGTTATTTTCGCAGCCCGCTGAAGAAGGGGTTCAAAAGCGGTGAGCCTGGCGAGGGCCAACGCGGCGTGTACGCGCCTGACGCCGATCCACGGGCCACGATCTTGGGCGAAAAGCAATGGAAGTGGCTGGGCGAGCAGCTTGCCGTTCCCGCCGAAGTGCGCATTGTCGCCTCGAGCATTCAGTTCGTGGCCGACGAGCACGGCTCGGAGAAATGGGGCAACTTCCCCCACGAACGGAGGCGATTGCTGAAATTGCTCCGCGAAACTCGGGCGGCGGGCGTCATTTTCGTGAGTGGCGACCGGCACCTGGCGGAGATTTCGCGCCTGCCGGCCAAGCAGGAGGGGGGCTCCGGCTACCCGCTTTACGACGTCACCTCCAGCAGCCTGAACGTGCCCAGCGGGAACTTCACGAAAGCCGGGACACGGTTCGCCAACGAGGTGAATTCCTACCGTGTCGGGCTGACGTACTTCGAGACCAATTTCGGCACGATCGATATCCAATGGGACGAGCCCAGCCCGGTCATTCGAATGCAGGTCCGCGACGAGCAGGGCGACGTCGTCTTGCAGCAGAGGGTGGCGCTGAGCCAGCTTCAGTCGCCGAAATCGCCGTGATCCAATGGGGGCAGTTGCCTGTAACGTCGCCTTTCGCTCCGCGAAAGAACGCCCTTTCGCGGA
>DATLQY010000455.1:0-2208 GCA_035534975.1 Pirellulales bacterium | reverse complement strand
AACCAGATCGGTACGTTGACCGAGACGATCGAGGCGATCGAGTTGGCCCATCGCAACGGCTACACTAGCATCGCCAGCCACCGAAGTGGCGAGACCGAGGACGCCACGATCGCGGATCTGGCGGTGGCGCTTTCGACCGGTCAAATCAAGACCGGCTCGCTCTCGCGGACCGACCGCACGGCGAAATACAATCAACTGCTGCGGATCGAGGAGACGCTGGGCGACTCGGCGATCTACGCGGGCAGGCTGTTTCCCAATTGGGTGAAGTAGCGGCGGAGGCTACCCGCGCCCGCTAATCAGCGTAGACGGCTCTTGGAATCGAATCGTCGTCGGGTTGCTTCTGGGGCTTCGGGCGCGGATGATCGTCGAAATGCCACGGCAGAAGCCGCCGCCAGAGGCTCGGCTTGGCCGGCGGTTCCGGCATGCTGGGGGCAGGCAGTTGTTGCATCGTGTTGGGAGCGGGAGGTTGCTGCGCCGTGTACGGAGCCGGAAGCTGCTGAACTGCGCCGGGAGGTGAAAATTGCTGTGCTACGCTGGGACCGGGAAGTTGTTGTACAGCGTTGCCGCCAAGTGGGGGCGCCACAGGACTTGGATTCGAGAATTGCGCCGGTTTCGATTGCGCACAGCCGCCGACCGAACCCAATACGAGAACCAGCAGACAAATCGGTCGCCGCATTCGAACCTATCTCCTCACAACGGACGCCAATCAAGCCTCAATCGATTTATCGGCCCTTACAAGCGGCAAGACCACCAGAACTGTGATATTCGGCGCAGTTTCCGCCAGATGAAATGCTTAAAAGGTCGTAAGGGTCTCGAATTTCGGCTCGGGCAATGAGCGCCTTGACGTCGGCGAGGGAAACCTACGTCACTGGCGGCGAGCGTTTTGGCGCCGATGCGGCCAAGATCAGGAACATGATTCCCGCCGCGGCCGTTCCGACGGCAATCGCCCCGCAGATTTTCGTCGTGGTGGGAGTCGTGGTTTCCAATCCCTTACCGAGACCCGGCAATAATCGGCCCATCACTGGACCTTGAAGCAACTCCTTCTGCGCTTCCACCTTGTCGGCTTCGGTCTTGTAACTGTCGAACGCCACATAGCCCAACACGGCCGTAGCGATCAAGCAGCACATGCCCAGGGCCAACGACATCTGTCGATTCATCGTTTCCTCCTTGGTAGGATTTGTACGACCGCTGGCCTCAGGCGCGCGGCCACGCCGGCGGCATTATCCGGCCTCTGGGTCCCTTCCGCAACATGGTCGAATGCAGTTTGAACCTGATTTCTCGGGAGACATTTCCCTCGGGCGGCCAGCGAGCGCGCCACGTCGTGCCCGCCCCTGGGTTTCTACTCGTTGATCCGCTATGATAGGTTCCCATCGGGGCTCGTTTGGTGTGTTTCCCCCTTTGTCAATTGGCCACGATGTCAATTGGGTTGGTGGGCGGCGCCCGCCCTACCTCCTTCGATTGCCCGCCATGCCGCCACGTGATCCACGGCCCAATACGCTTGTCGCACCTGCTCAACGCAAACGGCACGCCAAGAAAGCGTCACACGCACGCCGCCCGAATCGCGGCGGTCGCGCGGTGGTGCCCCAAGGCGGGCAGCGCAGCGCGGCAGACACGGCCGGAGAACGCCTGCAAAAGGTGATGGCCGCGGCGGGGATCGGTAGTCGGCGCTTCTGCGAAGAGCTCATCCGTGCCGGCCGGGTTGACGTCGACCGCAAGGTGGTCCGCGAACTGGGCACCCGAGTCGATTCGGCGACGCAACTGGTCCGCGTCGACGGTTCGCCGTTGGCCAATCCGCGGAGGGTGTATTACCTGGTAAATAAGCCGGCCGGCGTCGTTTCCACGAACTTCGATCCGTCTGGCCGGCCTCGCGTGATCGACCTCTTGCCTGACAAGGACGAACGGCTGTTCACGGTCGGCCGGCTCGACTTGTCGAGCGAAGGACTGATGCTCGTTACCAACGACGGCGAGTTGGCCAACGAACTGGCGCACCCTCGGTACGGCGTCGAAAAGACCTACCACGCCCTGGTCGCGGGCACGCCCCAGCGCGACGTGCTGGCGAAGCTGCGCGAAGGAGTCCATCTTGCCGAGGGCGTCGCCCGCGTGGCCAGCGCGCGGATCAAGACCACCTTCAAGCAGAGCACGCTGTTGGAGATCGTACTGGCCGAGGGGCGCAACCGCGAGATTCGCCGCATCCTGGCCAAGGTTGGG
>DATLQY010000454.1:0-8453 GCA_035534975.1 Pirellulales bacterium | reverse complement strand
CATGTCTCGGATCTCTGGGACGACTTCCAGACAAAACGGATGGCTACTGACCTTGAGAGGTTACACCCACACCGCAACCTGATCCAGAATTATGTCCCGTGTGTTCTCGCCGCTTGAGTGTGCGGAAGGCCGGTTACACTCGTTCGATTTCGGACGAGGATCGACGAGTCATCGACTTGCTTTGCGACCGGCACTTGGCCAACCATGGCGGCAATCCGCAGCAGAGCCTCGCGTCGTTTTCGTTCGGCGGGACCGTTTCCTACCGATAGACGTTCGCGACTACATTCAGCCGATTTTGGGTGATCCATGGCCGCGGGCGTTCCTACCATTGACCAACTGAACGCTCGCCTCACGCGACTGCTACCTTCGACGGCTGCCTTTGCCGAGACGGTCTATCGTTCGAGCACGCCAAAATACGCTAATGAGAACGATCTGCTGACAGGAGAAGGAAGCCGTCGAAATGGCGGTCGATGGAATCCAATCGGGATCGCCGCAGTTTACGCGTCCCTCTTTCCGGAGACTGCCATGGCGGAGACCCTGGCTCATTATCGCTATTACGGAATTCCGCTGCAAGGTGCGATGCCGCGAACGTTCATCGCGATTGCGGTCAACCTTCAGGCTATCCTGGACCTACGGGATGGTACAGTTCGTCGGCATCTCCAGGTTTCGCTGGATCGGATCTTGACCGTTGACTGGCGAAAGGAAGTCCACGCTGGCCGGGTACCGATTACGCAAGCAATCGGCTGCGCCGCCTCGCAAGTGGGACTAGAGGGATTGATCGCACCGTCGGCCGCCGATCCAAAAGGCCATAATCTGCTTGTATTTCCGGCGAATTTGAAGCAGGGGAGTGAACTCCGCGTGCTGAACGCGAACAGCCTGCACAGCTAGAAGTCTGCATATTTGCATGCAAATGTGCTTGACGCGCGGGCTGGAAACACCGATAATTCAAGAGTGTGATCGTTGTTGCGAACGCAAGTGAAGGAGCGGAGGTGAATCATGCCAGTTATCAATCGCGAGAAATCGACTGCGAGAAAAAACGGCCGCATCAAGCGTAAGCCGAAGGTCAAGGCGGCCCGTACATCCGTCAAGTCGGTATTAAACCTCCGTAATCGACTTCAGTTGAAGCAAGCAGTCTTTGCTCGGCTACTCCCGGTGTCGGTGAGGTCGCTGGCGACGTTGGAAAGCGGGACGCCTCCGACGGAAGTTGTTGCCCGAAAGTTGATCGAAATCCAACGCCTAACCAATGCTCTTTCGGAAGTAATCAAAAAGGACTCGCTCGGTACTTGGCTGCAAACGCCGAATGATGCTTTTGATGGACTCAAACCGCTTGAAGTCATCGACCGAGGGGAGAGTGACCGCATTTGGTCGATGATTTATTTCCTGCGGTCTGGAGTGCCTTCGTGACTCTTGGGACTATTGTTCAATCGGGAGAAGGCACACGGTGGAAAATCGGGGCGTCATGCACGGCTTAAACCTCCGCGAATTCATGGCATGGGTAACTCGGCGGCACGACCACCAGCACGTGGTAAACACGGCGCTCGAGAACGCCTTTTGTCGTGAGTGCGCCGATCAGCCTCTCCGACTCGACCAGCGTGATGCCCATGCCCTGGCCGAGTTCTACGGCGGTCGGAGCGCGGTGCCGTAGCCGGTGAAACTTCAACACGAATTGATACGCTTCCCACTGCCGATTGGTGAACGCAACCGCGACCATTGACGCCCCCATTGCGAGACGTGTCTTTGCCCAATCACCGAGGGCAACAGGCGGGGTTCCGCGGCCAAACGACGACCGTTTAGGTATGCGATAGCATCGACAATGGCAATATACACGGGAACAGTAATCCCAGTCAAGAGGATTCAGCAAGGTCCTACCGCAACAGCGACTTCAACCCAATCACGCTGACCGCCAGAAAGAACGCGCCGCAGACGAATGTGCCGGCCTGCATGAACCAGTTCGGCCGTAAGACGCGCGGCATCAACGAGCGGTTGACGTAGAGCGTGTGCCAGGAGGCGAATCCCAAGGCGACGTTCATCAATACGCCGGCGATCTTGAGAATCTCGAGCGGGTTGCACAGCGCCAACGCCACCAGCCCCCAAACGCAGTAGGTGGCCAGGATGCCGTAATAGAGGTATGCCACCCGGTCCTCGGGCATCCGCTTGGCCCAGGGGCTGGCGGTCCAGATGATGTCGGTCCAGCGGCGGGCAATCTGGTCGCCGGTGAGGATTTGGCCAGGGGCCAAAATCAAGAAACCGATCGAGAGCGTGACCCACCAGAGCAACGTCTCGAACTCGGGGTAACGCTGGGCCATTCCCTCGGCCGTCATCGCCGCCACGCGATTGCCCGCCACGGGCGCGTGGCGAATGAACTCCAATGAAAGCATGCACGGCAACGCCATGCCGATGAACGAGGCCAGCATCCAGATGGCCAACTGGTCGCGGAGGATGTGGCGGAACCAGCCGCGCCAACGCGCAAGCATGGCCGCGTCGAGGCGGAACACCATCCCGACGTGTGAAAGCTTGATCTGCCGGCCGCCGATCGCGCTCGGAATCGCGCCCACGTGTTTGCCCATGCCCCACCCCTTTTCGCGCGTGTAGTTCGAGAAGAGCGTGTTCGACATCCCGCCCGCCCCGGCGATCGCGGCGAACGTGGCCACCATCGCCCAATCCAAGGGAGGCAGCCGGCCCTGCTCGCGCAGGTAGCCCACGACTCCGACCACCTCCAACCCTTCGTTGGCCGTCCACTGGCGGAAGCGCGCGGCCCAAGGGTCGGGCACGTCGTCCACGCGCTGGTAACTGCGCCGGCCCCGCCCGTCGGCAACCGTGAACCGCTCAGGCAGCCAGGCACGGTCGGCGTCGATCCGACCCTCGAGGGTCAACGTGACGCCGTCCGCCGTGTCTTCGACGAGAAAGCGGCCGTGCCCGGCCAGCTCTTGGGCCCGCGCCAGCAGTTGCTCGAAGGCGTCGAACACGCCGGCCTCGCGCAAGACCTCCGGGTCGATCTCGTCATACGTGGTTTGCGACGTGCCGCGGTCGATGATGAACTCGGTCACGTCGGGACGGCCTTTCTCGATCGTCCCCTTGAGCCGGTAGCCGCCGCCGGCGCCGGCTTGCCAGAGATTGAAGTGCCGTCCGGCGACGATCGTATCGGGACGCAAGGGGACATCGCCGAAGGCGACGAAGCCGGCGCCGATCTCCCGCGCCGTCTTGCCCGACACCATGAGCACGGCGGCCAAAATAAGGTAACCCAGCACGATCAGCAGCTTGAAGGCCATCACCCGCTCGAGCATGCGGTAAATCGTTCCGCCGAAAATCAGAGGCAAGAACGCGAGCAGGAAGATCGCGAAGCCCAGGTACTTGACGAGTTGGTCTTCGCCCATCGCCAGGCCGAGCACCGAGGTCGCCTGCGTGCCGGGCAGGTGACCCAGGAACGCCGCCGCGAGCGGGACGGCGGCGTTCGAGGCGTTGAAGGGCCAGATGGCGGCGAAGTCGATCGCCAGGTAAAAGAAGGTCCAGAACCGCGGGCCGGGGCGGGTGCGGAAGAAGCCGACCACGATCGGCTCGCCGCAATACAGCGTGTAGCGCATCATCTCCAGGTTGCAGAACACCTGGAACACGATCGAGAGCGTGGCGACCCACAACAACGTCGCGCCGTACTGGGCGCTCACGGCCGGTCCGGAGAGCCATTCGCCCGAGCCGATCGACGCGCCGGCCAAGAGCACGCCCGGCCCCAGCAACTGGGCCCACGTGTGCCAGCCGCCCGAGGGCGGCGGCGGCAGTTCGCCATGGTGCCAAGCGCCCAAGGCGCCGGCGCTGCCGCCGTCGGATTGCTCGATTGGTGACGATTCGGCGCCGGCCATGCGGCCTAGACTACCGCGCCCAGCCGGTTCGTCAACGCCGCGACGTAAAAATGTGGTCGCAAACGAGTACCGCCGAACAGCACACTCGTTCGTTTCGCCGGTTGCCTTCATCTCCTTATC
Organism: Pirellulales bacterium; assembly: GCA_035534975.1. Lineage (GTDB taxonomy): Bacteria > Planctomycetota > Planctomycetia > Pirellulales > JAICIG01 > DATKSN01. Next base: position 4,479 of record DATLQY010000454.1, on the reverse strand, counting down.
CCCCCGTAATCCTCATATCCCCTTTAACATGAGGCTTCCATCTGTATTACTAACCTTCTATTTCTTTGTTGCCCGCGAACATTCTACAATCCACGAATCAGACGAATGACACGAATGTTCGATGAGGATGCCCACATTCGTGGAATTCGTGCGATTCGTGGACCGTTCAGTCTTTGGTTGCGGCCGAAGGCCGCGCTGGGTTGTTCGAGTCATTCTTTCAGCTTTTCTTGGTTGCGGCCCAAGGCCGTATTGTTCTCTCCAGGACCGAAGCCCGCGATATACTAGAGGTGGCGCGAGGGGCGTGACGCGGTCGCTCTCCTCGATGAGGCACGGCGACCCTAGGGCCGAAAAGCGTGGCTGCGAAACTGACGATCAAGGTCTACCACAAGGGCCGGCTGCTCCACAGCGGCGAATTCGACGCCGCGATCGAACTCGGCAGGCAGCAGGGCTCCGACGAGCGCCTCTTCGAAAACGCGCCAGGAGCGACGGTCCGCCGCGTGCCGATCGCCGCGATCAATGAAATGAGCGTGTCGCGGCAGCATGTGCTCCTGGAACCGCTGGCCGGCGACCGGGTGCGCGTCGGCAATCTTTCGGCGAAGAACACCATCCGCCTGCGCGACGGCACGTCGGTCGCGGCCGGCGAAAGCCGCGAGCTGTTCGCTCCCTGCCAATTGTCCGTCGGCGAACGCGAGCTGTACGAGGTGCATGTCGAGCCCCTCGCTTCGGAGTCGCAGGAATTCCATAGCCTGGCGCAGCCGACCATAGCGCCTAACTTCGCGCCGCGCGTGTCACCGATCTTCACGCCGCCGCTCTCGTCGTTGGCCGATCGCGACTTGGTCCCGTTGGTCGAATGGCTGCAGACCGTATCGCGGGTCTTGCAGAGCGCCTCCAGTTCCGAGGATTTCTTCGAGCGGGCCGCGAACGCCGTGGTCGATCTCGTCGGACTCGATTCGGGCCGCGTGCTCCTGCGCGACGGCAAGGGGTGGAAGATGAAGGCCGAGCGGCAGGGCCGGGCTTTGGCCGCCCGGCCGCCCGAATGGCAACCCAGCCGACGCATCCTCGAGACCGTCTGCGAGCGGAAGGCGACCTATTGGCGCGACGGGGCCAACGCGCGCACCATGCAGGGCAGCCTGCTCGACGTCGAGGCGGTCGTGGCCTCGCCCATTCTCGACCGCCACGGCGACGTGATCGGCGCGCTCTACGGCGACCGGTACGTCGGCAATCGTTCGTCGGCCGGCACGCGAATCACCAAGCCCGAGGCGGTGCTGGTCGAAACCTTGGCCTGTGGCGTGGCGGCCGGTTTGGCGCGGATGGAACAAGAGCGCGAGGCCGTCGCGGCGCGCGTCCGTTTCGAGCAGTTCTTCTCAGCGGAGCTGGCCGAGCAGCTCGCCTTGCATCCCGACTTGCTCGCGGGGCGCGATACCGAAGTCACGGTGCTGTTCGCCGACATCCGCGGCTTCAGCAGCGTCTCCGAGCGCATGGGCGCGGCGGGCACGATGGCCTGGATCAACGACGTGCTCGACGTGCTCTCCGACTGCGTGATCCGCCACGGAGGCGTGCTGGTCGATTACGTCGGCGACGAATTGCTGGCCATGTGGGGAGCGCCGGTCGCGCAGCCCGACCACGCCCGCTGCGCCGCGTGCGCGGCGATCGAAATGTGGCGATCGTTGCCTGAATTCAACGCGCGGTGGGCCGAACGATTGGGCGTCGAGACGCGGCTGGGAATCGGCATCAATTCGGGTGTCGCCCGCGTGGGAAACACCGGTTCGCACCGCAAGTTCAAGTACGGGCCGCTGGGAAACACCGTCAACCTGGCGAGCCGCGTGCAGGGGGCGACCAAACACCTCCGGGCCGGCGTATTGGTGACCGCCGCCACGCAGTCGCAACTCGACGCCTCGCTGGCCACCCGCCGGCTTTGCCAGGTTCGTGTTGTCAATATCGTCGAACCCGTCACCCTGTACGAGTTGCGGCCCGTCGCCATCGCAGGCGACGACGCGCTCTGCCAGCGGTACGAACAGGCCCTCACGCAATTCGAGACCGGCGATTTTCAGCAGGCGCTGGATACGTTGAGCCAGGTCCTCGCTCAGTTTCCCGATGACGGCCCTTCGCAGGTGCTTTGCTCGCGAGCCGAAGCAGCTTTGGCGTCGTCCAACTCTCCCTTCAGCCCAGTATGGGAGCTGCCGGGAAAATAGAAATGCACTGGAACGCGGGGCTTCATCACCTCCTCACCTCCTCACCTCCTCATCTCCTCACCCCTCACCTCCTCGCCCGCGCGTGGCGCAGCGGCACCCAGGCGCCGTTGGCGGCACTGCTTGCGACGCACTGCTGGATGAAGTACATCCCCTCGACGCCGTCGTTGACGTTCGGATAGAGGGTGTTCACCTTTTCGCGGGCAAGTTAACGGGACAGGTCTAGACCTGTCCCGTTTACTTCGTCCGTTTACTTCGTCCGTTTACTTCGTCCGCCACCGTCGCCGTGAGCTGCGTGCGGTCACCCATCGCGTCGTATTGGCTGGAGAGCACGACGTCGGGCATGTTCGGCGTCCCGCTATTGTCGAGGCTGGTCACGCGGCCGAGGTTGTCGCGCGTAAACGCGTACGACGAATCGGGGTCGCTGGCCGAGGTGACCGCGTTATCCGCATTATACGCGTATGCGATCGTGTAGATGGCGGTGCCGCCGCTCATCCAGTTCTCGGCCGTTACCGTCAGTTTCCTGCGTCAGGAAAAATCAAATCGTTCTGACCTGCTCTGTAGAAAACCATGTCCAGAGGACCATCACATTGTGCGTCAGGACTCGTAGAAACATCTCGCGCCATTGAGACCAATAGTGACGAGCGCGAAGTGCGGAGTCAAGAAGACGCTTGAGCATGCTGTTCACGGTTTCGACTTGCCAGCGTTGACCATACTTCTTTTTGTTGAACCGCGTCGCCATCAATCGCCGCCAGCGGCCGCCCGGCCGCTTGGCTGTGGGCCGACCGCGCGTCGGAGGAATCACCGTCTTCATGCGGTGTTCCTGACGAGCGTAAACATGAGCTGCCTCGCTGTCGAAACCGGCATCGGCCAGAAGGGTGTCGACCGTCACGCGGCGAGCAGTTTGGCGGACGGATGGCTGGAAATAGGGGAGATCTGATCCCGGTCCACGGCTGGGCACCACAGCCAATATGATGTGGCTGGCACAGTCGCAGGTGATCACCGCATACGGATAGCGGGTGTAAGTCGTGGTCTGAAACTCGTGTTTCTGGCCCTTTTGGCGACGTTTTACGTAATAGGCGCTGATGTGACGCGTCTCGAATCCCGTGCCATCGACCGCGGCCAATTTCACACGTCGCTTCATTTTGCCCTTCTTCCTTGCCCGCTCGACGGTTACGTCCAACAAACGCTCGGCGCGGCGCGACGTCAGCAGGCGAACGGCCGCTTTCTGAAACGTCGTATAGTGGGGAATGACGTTCAATTCGATCGCCTCGGCGATGGTCGGCGAATCGTTCAGTAAGGCCTGTAATTTGCGATAGTCGAGGCGCAGAAACTCCTTGAGCACCAAACAAGCGAACAACTGAGGCTGCGTAAACTTCCTGGGACTGCATCGATGTGAGTAAGTGCGCAATGTCCGCCGGCCTACATGATAAGCTTCTTCCAGAACGCGCTTGGGTGATTTGCTGGTCCTCACATATAGATTGTTGCCGACACCCCAGTGCTAGCTGGCACGTGCTAGCACCCGTTTTCTACAGAGCAGTTCTGACCCGTTTTTCCGTCCGCGGCGCTCGCCTTGGCGGCGAGCATTGGTCCGATCTCGCGTTTCCCCCGGCCGCGGAGCCTGGCCAACTATTGGGGTCTGACTCCGAGCTGTCGCAACTCGGGCAAGACCACCCAGCGGCTGGGCTCGATCACCAAGCAGGGGAGCAAGACGGCGCGTTTCCTGCTCTGCCAACTCTCGCAGCATGTGCTGCGCCGCGACGCCTGGATGCGCGAGTGGTACAAGCGAATCAAGCGTCGCCGGGGATCGAAGATCGCGCGCGTGGCAGTGATGCGGCGCCTGGCGACGATCATCTGGCAAATGCTTTCGCGGCAGCAGCCCTACGTGACGGGCGACCCGGCGCGCAGCCGTTCTGCGGCGGAGAGCAAGAGGAAATCGAGGCGCGGCGCGGCATGAGCGTTGCAGAGGAGTGCGGACCTGAAATCAAAACCTGAGCGGAGTGGAGCATGGAAATACGGTCCCAGTTCGCTGGGCCTGGAGCGGTGGCATCGGCCCTCGCTTACGGGGCGAGGGACCCCCACCTGGCGCGTCAGTTCGATGACATCCATGGACCCGCCGGCGGCTTCGCCGTCGGACCGGGCGTCAGTATGATTGGAACGGCGCGTCATGGTGGGACGGTCGCAAGAAAACTTCCGTGTCTGCCGGCCGACGGCCGGTGGAGCGGCTGCCCTTAGGGCAGACGTGATCACGATGGGATGTGTCGGGGTGCAGTCGCCATGAAAAGAACGA
>DATLQY010000453.1:0-12267 GCA_035534975.1 Pirellulales bacterium | reverse complement strand
GCGAAAGTACGCCCTTTCGCGGAGCGAAAGGCGACACACCGCGAACGAGCTTTCGGATAGCTTCTGAGTGAGTGGTCGCTCATCGCCGAAAACTTGATACCGCATCAACCCCAGAAAGTATTGATTCGGCGGTTCACCTCGCCCGCCGCTTCCATCATCACCATGTGCCCCTTGCCCGGAATCACCTCGACCTGCACCGAGGACGGCAGACCCGACGCGTGCGATACCGGAATAATCTGGTCTTCGCCGCCCCAGACCACCAGCACCGGCTGGCTCAATCGCGCCAATTCGTCGCGCATGACCATGGCCTGCCGCCCGCCGGCCAACAGCCGCCCGGACAGCGTGCGCAGGCAGGCGTCGACACCCTCCAACCGTTTGTACTTCAAGAGGTCGTCGATCAAGCGGCGGGTGACAAGGCTGGCATCGGCGAACAGCCTGGCCGCGTGGGGCTTGAGCGCGTTGCGGTTGGCGGCGGTGACGAAGCCCTCGATGTACTCGGCGTCGATTTCCGGGCCCAGGCCGGCGCTGGCTAAGAGCACCAGCGAGCGCACCCGCCGCGGCTCATTCGCGGCAAGCTTCAGCGCCACCGCGCCCCCCAGAGAATGGCCGACCAGGTGCGCCGAACCGACGCCGACGGCATCCATGAAGCCCGCGACCGCCGATGCCAACTCGTCGAGCGTGCCGGCGCCGACGTCCTTGGTGGATTCGCCGTGCCCCGGTAGATCGATGGCATAGACACTGCGTTGGCCCGCCAGTGCCTCGTGGTTGAACAGCCAGTTATCGAGGTCGCCGCCGAAGCCGTGGATCAGGACCACCGCATCATCGCCTTCACCGCGCTTCAGATAGCGCAGCCGGCGGCCGCCCACCTCGATCTTTTCCGGTTGTGGGCCGGTTTCGGCGGCGGCAGCGGCCTCGACCGAGAAGTTCGCCAGAAAATCGGCGACGGCGGCGTCGATCGCGGCCTCCGGCACGTCGGCGTCGGCGATCACGCCCAGCAATCCGCCCACCGGCAGCACGTCGAGCTCCTTGGCCAGTCGTCGGCGGAGCACGCCGCCGGCGGCGGCTTCCACCGGGCCGACGATTTTTTCGCTTTCGACTTCGACAAGCTCCTCGCCCCGCGTCACCGGCGCGCCAACCTCCTTGAGCCAACCACAGACCTTGCCCTCTCGCATGGAGAGCCCCCACTTGGGCACGGTCACCTTGTGGATCGCCCCCATCAGCGGTACTCGCAGGCGCGGGTGACGGCCGCTTCGATCTTGGCCGGGCTAGGAATGTACATGTCTTCAAGCACGTCGCTGAACGGCACCGGCGTGTGCGGCGCAGTCACCTGTTCGATCGGCGACCTCAAGGCCCTGAAGGCCTTCTGGGCGACGATGCCGGCGATGTCGGAGGCCATGCTGCAACGCGGATTGGACTCGTCCACGACCACCAGCCGCCCGGTTTTTTCCACGCTCTCGAGGATCGTGTCCTCGTCCAGCGGAGAGATGGTGCGCGGGTCGATGATCTCGCAATGGGTGCCTTTCTTCCGCAGGCAATCGGCCGCCTGCGCGGCGAGGTGTACCATTCGCCCCAGCGCGACGACGGTGACATCGTCGCCCTCGCACACGACGGCGGCCTCGCCGAAAGGAACGACGTAGCTTTCTTCCGGTACGTCACCTTCGAGTGGGTACAGCAGCTTGTGTTCGCAGAAGATCACCGGGTCGTCGTCGCGGATCGACTGGATGAGCAGTCCTTTCGCATCGTAAGGCGTGGAGGGGACGACCACCTTGAGGCCGGGCACGTGGGCGAAGATGTTGTACAAGCACTGCGAATGCTGGGCCGCGGCGCGGAAACCGGCGCCGATCATGGTGCGGATCACCACCGGCGTCTTCGCCTTGCCGCCGAACATGTACTTGAACTTGGCGGCCTGATTGTAGATCTGATCGAAGCAGACGCCCAGGAAATCGATGAACATCAATTCGGCCACCGGGCGCATGCCACAAGCCGCCGCGCCGACGGCGGCGCCGATGAAGGCGGACTCGGAGATCGGGGTATCGAGCACCCGGCCCGGAAACTGGTGGTACAGCCCCTTGGTGACGCCAAGCACGCCGCCCCAAGCGTCCTTTTCGCCCTGCGAGCCCATGCCGCCGGCGTTGTCCTCGCCCATCACGATCACCGTGGGATCGCGCGCCATTTCCTGCGACAGCGCTTCGCTGATCGCCTGCCGGTACGTGATCTTCCTCGCCATGTCGAGTGTCCCTTAGTAAGTTGCGTAGACGTCGGTCATCAGGTCGGCCTCGGTCGGCTTGGGATCGGCCTTGGCGCGGCGCACCGCCTCGTCGATGAGCGCGCGCGCCTGCTGGTCGATCTCGTCGAGCTCGGCTTGAGCGATCTTGCCACCGGAGGTGACCCGCGCGGCGAACCGCGTCAGGCAGTCCTTGGTCTCTCTCAGTTTTTGGACCTCGCCCGTTGCGCGGTAAGTCTGCTGGTCCCCCTCGAAGTGGCCAAAGTAGCGCATGAACTTGACCTCGACCAGGCTCGGGCCGCCTCCCGCGCGGGCTCGCCGGATGGCCTCGCCCGCCGCCTCATGGACGGCGAAGAAATCGAACCCGTCGACCGTAACACCCGGCATGCCGAAGGCGCCGGCACGATCGGCAATGTCGTCGCAGGCCACCGACCAGGTGGAGGAGGTGGCCTCGGCGTAGCCGTTGTTCTCGGCGACGAAGACGGCCGGCAATCGCCAGACCGTGGCCAGGTTCAGGGCCTCGAAGATCGTACCCTGGTTCGACGCGCCGTCGCCGAAGAAGCAGACGCCGACGCCCCGGTTTCCCTTCAGCTTGGCCGCCAGCGCCGCGCCGCAAATGAGCGGCCCGCCGCCGCCGACGATGCCATTGGCCCCCAGCATGCCGATCGACAGATCGGCCACGTGCATCGAGCCGCCCTTGCCGTGGCAGACGCCGGTGCGCTTTCCCCAGATCTCCGCCATCATGCCGTGGACTTCCATGCCCTTGGCGATGCAATGGCCGTGGCCGCGGTGGGTGCTGGCGATGACGTCGTGGTCGTCGAGGTGCATGCAGACGCCGGTGGCCGACGCTTCCTCGCCGGCGTAGAGGTGGACGAAACCGGGGATTTCACCGGACGCGAACTCCGTGTGCAAGCGCTCTTCGAACTCGCGGATCGTCCTCATCGTGCGGTATGCGTGCAGCAACCGCTCACGATTCAATGGATCATGGTTCAATGGATCATGGTTCAATGGATCATGGCTGAACGGCTGATGATCCGACTTTGCGGCAGCCCTCGGTCTCCCCAGATTCAAGTCAGTCGCCATCGGTTTCTCCACTTTCGACGCGAACGAACGGATGTTGCTTCGACTTGTCCGCCAGTTTCCCACGTCGGCCGGCGACACGCAAGCGCTTTGGGCCACCGCGCCCCGTGTACCCGCCACTGTACTTTGGGTTATACTTCACGAGGCCGAAAATGAGACATTTGTCACGAGAAGGTGGTGGCTGCTGGCAGAGCCTAAGCGATGCCCCACGGGCTCTGCCTGGGCCGTTAAAAACTTGGGCTTTTGAGGCAAAAGTCGTTTTTTTGGATTCGACCGAATCTGTTCCTGCGTCGTAGAACGGAATTCATTCCGTTTCCCGCCGTCAAACGGAATAAATTCCGTTCTACGAGCGGAACAAAACCGGTATAAACCTCCAAACGACGCAAGCCCAAGTTTTCACCGGCCCACGGACTCTGCCCCAGCCACCGTGAATGTCTCATTCTTGGCCGGGTGCAGAATAGACTGTTACTTACACGCCTTGATCCGCGCCACCAGGAGGCCCCGCCCATGCCCCTTCGAACTCGCCGTCAATTCACGCAGCAACTTGCCGTCGCCTCGGCGGCGTTGGCGGTTCCGGCCGTAAGCTGGGCGAGGGTGTTGGGGGCCAACGACCGCTTGCGCGTGGCCTCCATCGGCACGGGCGGAAAAGGTTGGTCCGATCTCACCGCCACGGCCGCCAGCCCCTATGTCCAGGTCGTCGCGCTGTGCGACATCGACGAATCGAAAGAACACCTCGGCCGGGCGGCGGAAAAGTTTCCCGACGCCAAACGCTTCACCGATTGGCGGAAGCTTCTCGACGCGCCCGCCGAGATCGACGCCGTCATCGTCTCCACGCCCGACCATATGCACGCCCCGATCTCGCTGGCCGCGATGCAGCTTGGCAAACACGTGCAATGCCAAAAGCCGCTGACGCACACGGTTTTCGAGGCGCGGCAAATGCGGCTGGCCGCGAAGAAGTACAACGTCGTCACGCAGATGGGCAACCAGATCCAATCGCACGAGGCGTACCGTACCGCGGTGAAACTCGTCCACGACGGAGTCATCGGCAAAGTTCGGGAAGTCCACTCCTGGCAGAGCGGCGCGATGGGATGGATGCTCGTCGATGATCAACCGGGGGGAAGCGAGCCGATACCCGAAACGCTCCATTGGGACGAGTGGCTCGGTGTCGCCCCCCCGCGTACCTACCTGCCCAAGATCTACCATCCGTTCAATTGGCGCGCCTGGCAGGATTTTTCCAACGGTCAACTGGGCGATTTCGGGTGCCACATTCTGGACCCTGTCTTCATGGCGCTCAAACTGACCGCGCCCCTCACCATCCGGGCCGATGCCCCGCCCATCAACCGCGAAGTCTGGACGAAATGGTCCACGGTCGCGTATGAGTTTCCCGGCACCGAGTTGACGGCCGGCAAAACGATCAAGGTCACCTGGTACGATGGCGAAGGAAAGTTTCCGCCGCGCGAAGCGCTTGGCTTGCCGGAAAAGTACGCGCTCCCCGGATCCGGCTCGGTGTTGCTCGGCGAGAAGGGTTCGCTCGTCATTCCCCACGTGGCGATGCCGCAACTGTTGCCGGAAGAGAAGTTCGCCGATTTCAAGGTCCCCGTCGTCCCGGCGCGAGATCATTATGTTTCATGGGCCGACGCTTGCCGGGGGGAAGACAAGACGACCTCGCACTTCGACTACTCGGGGCCCCTCAGCGAATCCATTTTGCTGGGCACCGTCGCGATCCGGCTCCCACGGACTACGTTGTCGTTCGACGCCGACAAACTCGAAATCGGCGCTTCCCCGCACGCCCAGGGAATGCTCACCAAGAATTACCGCGATGGTTGGCAGCCGAAATGGATTTGAAAAACGAGCGCAACGACCCGCGTCAAGAATCGAATTTCTCATCGTCCGGTCGGCGGATCCTAACATTGCAGCGGAGCGTTGATAAACAACCGTGTTCGACCGAGTTTCGTACGTCAAGGAGATCAAATGATACGGTGCTTCATCCAGGCAGGGGCAATCATTTCAATAGCCGCGGTCTCGGCGGCCTGGGCCCAGGTGCCCGAAGCGTCTCCGGGCGACTGGCCTTGGTGGCGTGGACCGCTGTTCAACGGCGTTGCCGCCCCCGGGCCGCCGGCTCCCCTCGAGTGGAGCGAGACCAAGAACGTCGCCTGGAAGGTCCCGGTCCCCGGCCGCGGACATTCGTCTCCCATCGTCTTGGGAAACCGCGTTCTGCTGGCCACTGCCGACGACCAGGCCCAGGTGCAATCGGTCGTCTGCTTCGATCGAAAGACCGGTGCGCAGCTCTGGAAACAAGATGTCAACGAAGGCGGTTTTCCCGAGCGTATCCACCCCAAGAACACGCACGCCACCGCGACGATCGCCAGCGACGGAACGCTGCTGTTTGCCTCGTTCCTTCATCATGGCGGCGTTCATCTCGTCGCGCTCGATCTGAACGGCAAGCCCGTCTGGCAGCAAGAGGCGGGCAAGTTCACGCCGGACGAGTACAGGAACGGCTACGCGGCCTCGCCCTTGCTCTATGGCGATCTTGTGATCGTCGCGGGCGACTTCGACGGCGACGACTCGTTTCTGACGGCGTTCGACCGCGCCACGGGTGAGCGGGCTTGGCAAACGCCTCGTCCCGCGCGCATCAATTACGCCTCACCCGTGGTGGCCCACGTGGCGGGCCGCGACCAGTTGCTGATCAGCGGCTGCGACATCGTCGCCGGCTACGACCCGCTCGACGGCAAGCAACTATGGAAGACCGCCGCCACGACGATGGCCACGGCCGGCACGATGGTTTGGGAGCAGGAACTGGTCTTCGCCTCGGGCGGTTTCCCCGATGCGGAAACCGCTTGCATCCGCGCCGACGGGTCGGGCGAAGTCGTGTGGCAGAACAAACAAAAGTCCTACGAGCAGTCGATGCTGACGTACGACGGACATTTGTATGCCATCAATGACGGCGGGGTCGCGTACTGCTGGGACGCCAAAACGGGCGACGAACGGTGGCACCAACGGCTCCGCGGACCGATGAACGCTTCGCCCGTTCTGGCGAATGGCAACATTTACGCGCCCAACGAGCACGGCACGATCTGGGTGTACCGCGCCACGCCCGAGCGGTTCGAACTGGTCGCAGAAAACCAACTCGGATCGGAAATGCTCGCGACGCCAGCGATCTGCGGCGGCCAGATATTTCTACGTGTCGCCGACGGCACGGATGAAAAGCGGAAGGAAACGCTGTACTGCATTCAAAACAACTCGTCGATCGGCTTGCCGTCCGGCAAAAGCGAGATGGGCCGTCCCTGATGATCGACCGTTTGCAGATTGGGGTCGATGTCCAGGTGCCGGTAGAGCGTCGCCAGCACGTCGCTGGGGCTGATCGGCCGCTGGGTGGGGATAGCGCCGCGAGCGTCCGATTCTCCGATGATTTGCCCCATTTTCAAGCCTCCTCCCGCCAACAGCACGCTCCCCAAGGGGGGCCAGTGCTCACGGCCGCCCGACGGATTCACGCGGGGCGAGCGGCCGAATTCTCCCCACACGATCAACAACACCTTTTGACACGAGTCACGTTCGCTCAAGTCGGCAATCAGGGCCGAAAGCGCCCGGTCGAGCGGCGGACCGTTGGGCTCCATGCCCACAATCGGTCCCGCGGGGTCCGACTCGACCCGGTCTTCCTTGTACACGCTGACGTGCCAATCCCAGCGCAGGCAATCGGGGGCCGTATTGAGCGTCACGAACGTGACCCCGGCTTCCACCAGCCGGCGCGCCAACAGCGCCATCTGTCCCCAGCGGTGCGTCCCGTAGCGCTCGTGCGTGGCCGCCGATTCTTCGCCGAGATCGAAAGCCCGGCGGGCCTTTGCCCCGCTGATCATCTCGAGTGCGACCCGCGTGAAGGGGTCCGCAATGTCGCCAGCCCGGTTCGAATCGAGCCGGCGAGTCAAACGGTCGAGATCCGAAAGTAACGTCTTGCGATCGTTGAACCGGTCCAGCGACATATCATTGGCAAGTTCCAGGCTCTGAGTCACGTCTCGCAGACGGCCTCGCTGGAATTCAGGCTGATAGGGACCTTGCAACACCGTGAAAGGCGCATGCGCCACGCCGAGATAGCCGGGCCCGAGCGCCGAGAACAAATGGTAATGGTTGGCTGGTTCCTCGGTAAGCAGCGCGTAGCCGGGCATGCCGGCCTGCCGCGGGCCGCGAAATCGGGAGGCGATGGAACCGAGCGAAGGGTACGCCGCCGAATTATCGGGCTCTTTTCGTCCGGCCAGGCACCAGCGAGTCACGCCGAAGTGGTCGTCGAACGGGTGCGTGAAGCTGCGGATGATCGCCGTTTTGTCGAGCACGCCCGCCGTGAGGGGCAGCTTCTCGCACACCAGAGCGCCGGGAAGCTTCGATTGAATCGCGTCGTAGGGACCACGGATTTCGATGGGGGCCAGGGGCTTGGGATCGAACGTCTCGAACTGGCTTGGCCCGCCGCCGAGCCATATTTGAATCACCGCCGTATCCGTCGCGGGCTTCCCCGCCTCGGCCGCTTGCGCCCGCAACCGCAGGATATCGCTCCACGCCAGGCCCATGCCACCGGCGACCAAAGTCGACTGCAAGAACCGCCGCCGCGAAGGTGCCGGCCTGGGGGGCCCCTTCTCCGTGGCGAATCGAGGTACGCGATGCGACATGACGAGCCTCCGTCTGCGGTTGGTCCCCACGCGCAGTTTAGCTTGACGCGCGAGAGAGACAAAGGCAAGAGCAAGCGTGGTAGTGCTACCTCCGGCCTGCGAAGCTTGACATCAGGATCTACCCAGCGTTAGGATCCACTCTTCGTTAGAAGCGGGTTTTCGATTTTCGCCAGACGATCTCCCTCCGCGCCGGCGCACTTTGATGAGGCGTTTATGAGCGAGTCAGCCACTTCTAGTCACCCGCGGCGGAATTCCCCTCACGACGTGATCGAGGTTTCGCTGTACGAGCGAATTGCCAGCATGTTGCTGGCTCTTCTGATCCTGGTCGGGTCGGTCGCGTTTTGCCTGCTGGTGGCCTGGTTGAGCCGGAGGGTTTTTTACGCTCCGCCGTCGAAGCCCACGGATTGGCACATCGAGCAAGTCGACGGCGGCACGTCCGACGGCATCGTCGGCGAAAGCATGCAGATGGATTCGCCCACGCACCATGACATCAATCAGGAAAGCAACATCGTCGAGCCCGCCGTGCAAGACACGCTGATTGCACTGCTCGGCACGGTTTCCGATTCGCCTGCGGATTTCGACGAATCGGCAATTACCGAAACGAATGTTGAAACCGATCAACGAGGGGCCCGGCAAACCGGCGACGGGAGGCGTCCCGGGCGGGGTGATGGAACGGGACGCCCCGGCATACCTCCCCAGACGCGGTGGGAAATTCGATTCGACGAAGGTTCCACTGTCGAAGGCTACGCTCGCATCCTGGACTTTTTCCACATCGAGTTGGGGATCTTGAATGGAGCAGGCCAGGTCGTCTACGTGACGAACCTCACGAAGGCGAAGCCCGACACGCGGACCGGCACCTCGAAGAACGAAATGCGGTTATACATGTCGTGGCGGCGGGGAAAGATGAAGGAGGCCGACGATGAATTGCTTCGCCGCGCCGGTGTGCCAACCGGCAAGCAGGTGTTGCAATTCTATCCCGAACCGGTCGAACAGACCCTCTTGAATTTAGAGGAAGCGTTTCGCGGGCGCAAAGCCGATACGATCCGCAAAACGCGGTTCGGCATCAGGAAGGTCGGAAATGGCTATGAGTTCTACGTCACCGACCAGACGACACTCATCAAGTCGTACTGATCGGCGGTGTACTCCGCGCGGTCAGAGTCTGCGTCCACCTCGACGTTGTGGCGCCCGACGGCCGAGTCGCAATACCGTTTCGATTTTTGTCAGGGAAAAATCGTTGGCCGCCGTTCGGCGCCCGAAATCGACGGGCGAGCTGTTCGAGGCCCGCCTAGTTTTGGGGCAGGTATGTCAGGCTGAAGTTGAAGTTGTTGGGGCCGTCCCGCGTGACTGTCGCGCTTAGACCTGATGTGGCGGCGTCTTGGTATCGTTTTGGAATGGCGCCCTCCGGCATGACGTTACTAGAGATGTCCTCAACCAAAACCGCATAGGATCCTGGGAGCAGGCCGGGATAACTCGTATCGTCGATCCAGGTTTTCAACTCAAAATCGCCAAGGGAGCCCGTAGTACATTCGCCGATTTTTCCGCCGGGCGAAACAGGGATGAATACCACGCGAACCCATTCACAGTTCGCGCCGTCAAGCCTAACGCTTCCGGTTACCGGGACCGGGGCAACCGGCCGCTGGAGGAAGAAGTAGCCGAGCGGCAGGGCCATGACCGCCACGGGCACGACGGTTAACCGCAGGGTTCGCAGCCGCAATTCGAAGGGCTTGGCCATCGTCACATTCTAGCGTGGCTGCCTTATGGAGAGGAAGGGCCGGGTGCCGGCGTGTGTCGGGGGGAAGCTTGACAGTGCATCTCGCCAGGGTTAGGATTCACCCTAGGATCGGGCTTTCGACTTCCGCTTATCGATCTCGGCCGCGGTGCTCTCGGACGAGGCTGTTCTTTCCCGTCCGCGCCGCCAGCGCGGTGACGGTACGCACAGGGCGATGGTATTGAAGAGGCGTTTGCAAGCATGGCAGCCGGTTCGAGCTACCCGCGGCGGACCTCCGCACCCGAGGTGATCGAGGTTTCGCTCTACGAGCGAACCGCCAGCATGTTGATGGCGCTGTTGATCTTGATCGGATCGGTGGCGTTTTGCCTGCTGGTGGCCTGGTTGAGCCGGCGCGTTTTCTACGCGCCTCCGTTGAAGCTCCCCGAAGTGCGCATCGAGCAGGTCGGCGGCGGCACGTCCGACGGCATCGTCGGCGAAAGCATGCAGATGGATTCGCCCACGCACCAGGACATCGGCCGGGAAAGCGATATCGCCGAACCGGACATGCAAGACACGCTGACCACCCTGCTCGATACAGTTACCGACGCGCCTGGGGATTTCGACGATCCGGTGATTACCGACACCGATACGGAAACCAGGCGAGGCGGAGCGCAGCAAATCGGCACGGGCAAACACTCCGGGTACGGTTTTGGTCCGGGACGCCCCGGCATTCCCCCCCACATGCGATGGGAAATCCGTTTCGACGAAGGCTCGACCGTCGAGGACTACGCTCGCATTTTGGATTTTTTCCACATCGAGCTGGGCGTCTTGAGCGCCGGCCAGGTCATCTACCTTACGAACCTGTCGAAGGCCAGGCCCGACACTCGCACAGGCCCTTCGAAGGACGACCTGCGGCTGTACATGTCGTGGCGGCAGGGGAAAATGAGAGAGGCCGACGATGAGTTGCTCCGCCGCGCCGGCGTCCCCAGGGCCAAACACGTTCTGCAATTCTACTCCGACGCGATCGAACAGACTCTGCTGAATTTGGAGGTGGATTTTCGCGGCCGCCAGCCCGGCACGATCCGCAAGACGCGGTTCGCCATCAAGAAGGCTGGTGCTGGCTACCAGTTCTACGTCACCGATCAGACGCCGCTCATCAAGTAGAGCCGCTCATCAAGTAGATATGCCCAACGCTGAAAAAATCATCGCCGCCATTGAACGAAGCAACCTGGTCACGGCCGACGTGGTCGATCAATTGCGGCGCAAGCTCGAGCGCACGCCCAGCATGGGCTTGCGCGCCGCGGTGAAGTGGCTGGTGGAGAAGCGGCAAGTCACCACGGCCCAAGGGGGGCGGTTGCTGGCCAGCTTTGGCGACGCCAACGAAGAAGACGACGATTTCGACCTGGCGCCTTCGGAACGTGACGACGACGCTCGTCAGACGCGCGGCGTGCCCGCGGCGGCTGACGACGACGATCTGGAGATGATTCCGATCGACGGCGATGATGCGGCAAGCGACCCCGGTGGCAAGTCGACCGGACGCAATCCAACGGCCGCGACTGGCACCTCGACCGCAACCGGCGCCTCGGCGCGGTGGGCGGGCACGCCCCCGGCGGTGCCGAAGGCCAAGGCGCCCGATAAAACGGCGCGTCCCAAGAGTGGACGTCCCGCGCCGTCGCCTCGCACGGCCGCCCGCCCATCCGCCGCGGCCGGCCGCGCGCGCCGTGGCCGCGAGTCGAAAGCATCGCCCACGGAGACGCGAGGGGGCCCGAATGGTTCCAGTGGCGGGGAAGGATCGGGTGGCGCGGATGGGATGGCCGATTTGTTCGGCGCCGCGGGGCAGGAACACTCGCCCTTGGCCACCTCTCAGGATGGACTGGCACCAAGCGAACGCCGAACGTCGAAACAATTGCGCAAAGAGGAGGATTTTGGATCACCGCTGCTCATGATCCTCGGAGGCGCGGTGCTGCTGGTGATCATTGCCGCGGTCGCCCTTTTGTGGGTGTTGGGCCACGGCAGCGCTGAAAAGGCCTTTACGTCGGCGGAAGATCTCTACAATTCCGGTGTCTATCCCTCCGCGGTCAGTAAATTCGAGGAGTACCTGAGAGTCTACCCGAACGGCTCGCACGCCAGCGAGGCCAAGGTCCATAAGGCCATGGCCGAGATGCGTATGGCGGTCGAAGGCTCCCGTGACGCGGCCAAGCCGCTGGCGGAGGCCAAGGCGATCCTCGCAAGTATCGCCGCGGAGGATAAGTTCGCCGATGCGCGTAAGGAGCTGGCGTCGCTTTTGCCGGCGATTGCCGAGCGGATGGCCAGGCAGGCCGGAGAAAAGCTCGATGGAGCGCTGGTCGAACAGGCGCGCGAGACGATCAAGCTGGTGGAGCAGTACGTCCCGAAAGACATTCGTCCCCACCAGAAAATGTCAGAGATCGCCGCCTCGCTGTTAAACACCGAGCACAACATGGGCCGTGAGGCGGCGTTGAAAAAGGCGGTGGTCGATATCGAAAAGGCGATCAGCGACGGCACCCCGCACGAGGCCTACCGAATTCGCAAGGATCTCCTCAAGAGCTACCAAGACCTGATCCAGGACGAAACCCTGCAAG
>DATLQY010000452.1:0-8126 GCA_035534975.1 Pirellulales bacterium | reverse complement strand
CGGTAGCCGCTGGCCTTGATCACGTCGTCGCGCCGCCCCTTGAACCAGAAAAGCCCATCGGCGTCGCGTGAGAGCACATCGCCCGAATAGTACCACTCGCCGCGAAAAATCTCGGCCGTCTGTTCGAGTTTTTGCCAGTATTCCTTCATCATGCCCGGGTGCGTGTCGCGGCGTACGCATAGCACTCCCTCTTCGCCGACGGGCACCTCGACAAGATCCTCATCCAGGAGCTTGATCACGCAGCCCGGCCCCGGGCGGCCGCAACTGCCCGCGACGGTTGGCATCCCGACCATGTTGTAACAGTACACCATGCACTCGCTCATGCCGATGCCGTCGAGCGGCTCGAATCCGAGGTGACGTTGGACGGCCGCGATCGTGTCGGGTGGAAGCGGCTCTCCCGCGCTCACGCCGTGGCGCAGGCTCGAAAGCCTGGCCTGCGCAACGGCCGGGTGGGCGGTGAGCATGCGGTAGATGGTCGGCGTGCCGACGAAGTTCGTAATCCGGTGCTTTTCGATCAGCTTGAACCAGGCCTCCGGCTGAAACCGCCCATCGCGCGGATGAAACAGCACGATGCGGATGCCGCGGCGCATGGCGTAAAGAAACGTGCAGGCCACCGGCAGCAGCCAGCCGACCTCGGCGGGGCAGGAGCAAACGTCGTCGTCGCGAAAGTCAAGCCAGTGGCGGATCAGCGGTTCGTAGGAGATCGGGTAGCGATGGAGATGGACGACTCCCTTGGGATCGCCCGTCGTCCCGGAGGTGTACGCGATAAAGGCCACTTCGTCCGAGGCCGTATCGGCGGCGACAAAAGCGGGATCGCCCTTGGCGATCAAGTCCCAAAAGTCAAGTTGCTCGCCAGCGACGCGATCGTCGCCCTTCTCGACGGACTCAACCTCTACGGGCCCAACGTCAACGGCCCCAACTTCAACGGACGAATCAGCGACGACGATCAAGTGCCGCAATTCGGGCGACGCGGCGCGTGCGATTCCGACTTCCGCGGTCAAACTCGTCGTGGTGACGGCGGCCACGGCGCCTGAATCGCGCAGGCGGTACTCGATTTCGGCGGCACGAAACTGCGTGCTGGAGGGAATGAACACGCCACCGAGCTTGGCGACGCCCAAGGCGGCGATGTAGAATTCAGGCAGGTTCGGCAGCCGTAACAGCACGCGGTCGCCGCGACGCACGCCCAGCCGGGCCAGGGCCGAGGCGAAGCGGCTACTCGCGTCGTTCATCTCAGCGTAGGTGAATTGCCGCGACAGGCCATCGGAATTCTCCCAGAGGAGGCAGACGCGGTTGCCACGTCCCGCCTCGACATTTGCTTGGGTCAAGGCGGCGCCGAGATTGTACCGGGCCGGGATATTGGCCCAGGGGTCCGAAGCTTGCCAGAGGCTCTGGTAATTGCAAGCGGCCATGCGTCACCGTGTCAATTCGTAAACGGCGTAAGAATTATTCTCGTAGAGCCTCGGCAACGCAAGCCGAGGCTTGCTCTCGGTCACAAGATAGCGTGCCTTGTATTTCTCACCAAACCGCCGCAACGTCTTCGTACTGCGTAGCGAAAGAGAGTCGTACCACTCGCCTTGCCAAGTCGGGTCGCGGGTGCCGTGGATCGCATTGATCCGCCGCCACCACTCGACGATCGCCGCGGCATCCTGCGGAATGTCCTTCCACGAGGCAACCTGGCCGCGGCCGGCGTGCCAGGTGAAGGTTTGGGCCAGACGCGGCGTAAGGAACGTCGCGTCGGCGGGCGTATGCCCGGCCACCCATTCGCAAGCGTCGCGCCAATCGGCGGCATTGACCACCTTTCCCGACTTGTCCGCTCGCGGTGTTTGGTGGAAGTGCCGGACGATCGCATATTCCTGGCGATGGTACGCGGCCAACGTGAGGCACAGAGCGATCCATCCGGCGACCGCCGTCCAGCGCCGTCGCGCCATCCCGGCCGTGGCGGCCACGCCGGCCAGGGCCACGCCGACGGGCAACATCACGTCGGACAATCGGAACCAATAAAGCCGCAACAAGCCAGCGGACCACGCGGGGTAGGCGTCGGCGGCCAGGCTGATTGCCAGCCCGCCGAACTCGATGGCCAGCGCTCCGAGCACGACGCCGCCCAGCCTGTGGACCTTTGGAGATCCTCCGGCGTGGCGAGCAAGTACCAGCCAGCCGATTATCAAGAGCAAATGCCTCGCTATCAACCACGGGGGGAATTCTTGCGGGACCAGGTGGTGCTTGAGCCGCTCGAATACGTAGATGTCGTTTGCTTCAACCACGACCGCCGGGGCGACGTTCCAGTTCAGCGCCAAAGCGGGAACGAGGCCGAAGAAGGCCAAGAGCGCTCCGCCGACGATGCCCAAGAGCATCTTCCGCGACGGCGAGCTTTCACCACGGCGCGTGAGCCAGCTCCAAGCGACAGCCACCGCGGACCATCCGCCGACGAGCACGTGCAATGCCGATGCCGCCCCGAGTAATAGCCAAGAGCGGTTCCAGCGTTCCCCGATCAGCGCCGCGAGCGCGGCGAACACCAGCGCGTAGGCCAGCCCCTTGGCCTCGAAACCTCCTATGACCCATTCACCGGCCCAATGGCAACAAACATTGAGCGACAAGAAAATCAGGCCCGATAGAACGGCCCAACCAGGGCTGGGAACGACCGCCCAACTCAACCGCCGCCAGCTCCAGGCCAACAAGAACCAGGTGAGCGCCCGCCCGCACCAGGCTAAGGTCGCGAGCGGCATATAGTGCGAGAGCCAACCGATGGTCACATAGAACACGCGGTGCGAGTCGGCCGAGGCGAAAAAAAAGTCGTCCGGCGCCCAGCCGGGATCCCAGAAGTGCTTGGCCTTGCCCAGATAGTGTGGCTCGTTCGGCTCGGGCGCCGGCCAGCCCGCCTGCGCGGCGAAGACCAACAGGATCAACACGACCTCGGCCCAGGCGATGTGCCAGGGCGGCCGGGAGGTTAGGACGGAAGCATCTGGGGTTGAAGCCAAGCTGAGGGTCCGCCTCGGTCCAGGTTTGGTCCCTATCATACCTCACCACCACGTGTCCTACAAATCGACCGAATTTGGGCCATGCCGATTGCGGAAACTCTTGTACTGCACGCGGCCAAGAATGACACATTCACGGTGGCTGGGGCAGAGCCTAAGCGATGCCCCGGTCGCTATCTAGCCGGGGCATCCATGTTGAGGGCGGCCGGCAGAAGCTGTGCGCGCGGCATGGCTGTCGCCGGTGTCGCCGCTCCGCCCGTGCTCGGTCCGCGTTTTGTGTTGGTTCCTCAGCACCGAAGGTGCGGCGCTGTAATAGCCAGGGGCAACGCCCCTGGTAGGTGTGCCGGAAAAACCTGGCATAAGCCCTGAAAGGGCGGCACCTGACGTGACGGACGACCATCCGTCGAGCCGCCGGGCCGCGCGTCGTCCCCGACATCCGGCGTGATCCCGCCGGGGCGTACACCAGGTTGAGCCACGAATGGAACACGGATCAAGGAAAAACCGGTGCCTGGCTTTCGCCGTTCCATCCGTGTTCGATCCGTGGTTCATCCGTGGCCGAAAATTTCCCCCCCGTGCCTCGGGGGGACCGGCAAGTTTCTTGAGCGGGCAGGCCCCCGCGTCTTTTTTGTGTTTCGTGGTTTCTCCTATCTCTTCGAAACGGATGGGAACCACGAGGAACGGTTCAGTTCCAAGGTGGTGGTGCCTCGGACGTCTTCCAGCCTAGCTAGGACATGTCCAAGAGAGTCGAATTCAGAAAAGCGAGTTGATTGCGCCGCGTTATTCGACTTTATTCGGACCAACCGCGGAGTTACAATGAAGAAACGTGAGGAGCTCACGACGTGGCAGTGCCGCGTATCGTGACGTTGTCAATGAGTAAAATCTCGAGGTCAATGAAGCGTGAATGCAGTCAAGAGCGTCGTCAAGGATGGTCGAGTGAGTTTCGATGTGCCTTCTGACTGGCCGGAAGGCTGCCCGGTGATGGTCGAGCCAATTCCGGGCGCCGGAGGAAAAATCGGTATCGATGAGTCCGATTGGAGTGATGATCCCGCGAGCCTGGCCGAATGGGATGCCTGGATCAAGACGATTGAACCATTGGAATTCACTCCGGAAGAAGGTGCGGCGTTGGCACGCTTCAGCGAGGAGATGCGGCGTTACAATATCGAAGCGGTTCGGCGACAGATGGAGGTCGAGCCGTAGCGATGAGGCGTTACCTTCTCGATACGGGGCCGGCTCAGCACCTGATCAACCGGCGCCGCGGCGTTTTGGATCGTGTCGACGAGGAACGCCACCTCGGTAATCGCATCGGCATCTGCGTCCCCGTCCTGGGAGAATTATGGTCTGGAGTCGAGGGGAGTATTTCGCGCGACCGCAATGTTCAACGGCTGCGCAACGCCTTGTCGAGGCTGGTGGTGTGGCCGTATACCAACGACGCCGCCGCGGAGTTCGGCCGCCTGTTCGCCGCGCTACGCCGGTTGGGCAGGCCGATGCAACAAATCGACATCCAGATCGCGGCCATCGCACTCAGCCTCGGCAACTGTACCGTGGTCAGCACGGACACCGACCTGACTGCTGTTCCCGGGCTTACGGTTGAGAACTGGGCTACATGAGCGTGGGCGGAGAGCTCTGCCCCTCGCCGGCGCTTTTCGTGTGTTTCGCGTGTTTCGTGGTTGCTTCTCTTCGAGGTGCGTGGAAACAACGAAAGAAACGAAATCAAGGCCAGCTCGCCAGGCAAGCCCCCGCACGGTCAATGTGAACGGGCCGAATCATTGAGCCTTTGCGTGTTCGACGGTCTTGGCACGAAACCGCCGAGGCGGGTGGTGTCGCCGCCGGGCTTACGACTAAATGCTGAAGAGGACGTCGCGTTTTGGCTACGGTGACTTACATTGTCTGGCCATGATATGCTGCAGGGATGCCGAACAAGACCACTCGCCGTCGTCCAAAGCGGCTTCGAGCCAAATCCAAGCCGCTGCTCACGATTCAGCAGATTCTCCAGTGGGCTGACTCCCAATTCGAGCGCACGGGCCGCTGGCCGAACAGGAAAAGCGGTCGAGTACACGGCGTCGCCGATACTACGTGGTACGGAATCGAGCGAGCGCTCGTGGGGGGCCACCGCGGCTTGCCGGGCGGCTCGTCGTTGTCGATGCTCCTGCTAGAGCACCGCGGCGCGCGGCATCGCTTGAGGCTTCCGCGCCACACGATTCAGCGCATTCTCGATTGGGCCGACGCGCACCACGCGCGAACCGGCACATGGCCCAAATGCCATTCGGGCCCAATCGCCGAGGCACCGTGGGAAACGTGGTCCGGCGTCCAAGTAGCACTGATGAAGGGCGGTCGCGGCCTTCCCGCCGGGTTGTCGTTGCCAAAACTGCTATACGAGCACCGCGGCGTGCGGAACGTCCTCGCGTTGCCTCGTCTTCAATTGAGCGACGTGTTGGGCTGGGCCGACGCGCACCGCAAACGCACCGGAGCGTTTCCGACGTCAACATCGGGTCCGGTGGCCGAGGCCCTCGGAGAGACCTGGCTGGGGATCGATAAATCGCTTCGCGTCGGGCGCCGCGGGCTTCCCGCCGGCTCGTCGCTCGCGCAGTTGCTTTTCGAGAAACGAGGCAAGCGCAATTGCCAGGCATTAGGCCCTTACACGATCGAACGGATCCTCGAATGGGTCGACGCACACCATAAGCGCACCGGCCGATACCCTCGCACGAAATCGGGCGCGGTAGCCGACGCTCCCGGCGAAACTTGGATGGCGATTCAAACCGCGTTGCACACAGGTGTCCGCGGATTGCCCGGCGGATCGTCGCTGCCGAAATTGCTCAAAGAGCACCGTGGGTTTGCTCGGCAGATCACGCGTCCGCAGCTCACGATCCGCCAGATCGTCGCCTGGGCGGATATCTTTTTCGCTCGGAAGGGCCGTTGGCCGACGCAGCACTCGGGCGCGATCGCCGGCGCGGCCGGCGAAACGTGGAGGGGCGTGAATCAGGCGCTGTACCGGGGCCGGCGCGGGCTCACCGGCGGCTCGTCGCTTTCGCGACTATTGGCCGAACGGCGCGCGGTCCGCAACGCAACCAACCTCCGTCCCCTGACGGTTCGTCAGATCCTCGAATGGGCCGACGCCCACCAGCGGCGGACGGGCAAGTTTCCCAAACACAATTCGGGCCCAGTGGCGACGGCCCAGGGCGAAATGTGGTCCGCAGTAGATAAAGCGCTCCTAGGGGGCCACCGCGGCTTGCCCGGCGGCTCGTCCTTGCCCAAATTGCTGGCGGAACACCGTGGGGTTCGGAACCATGGCGCGCTGCCGCGCTACACGGTGAACCAGATCCTGGCCTGGGCCGACGCACACCACGCGCGCCATGGCCGCTGGCCATCGCAGCACTCCGGCGCCGTCGATGCGGCCCCTGGTGAAACATGGGCACGTGTGCAGCAGGCGTTGTACAAGGGAGGCCGCGGCCTTCGCGGCGGATCGACCTTGGTCGCCCTGCTCGCCCAACGGCGAGGTGTGCGCCGAACGACGGCGCGGCCGCTCTTGAGCGAGGCCCAAATCCTCGAATGGGCCGACGCGTTTCGAGCGCGTACCGGCGCGTATCCGCTTGCCAAGTCCGGGCCAATCGAGGACTCAGCGGGCGAAACCTGGAGCGCGGTGGAGCACGCGCTGACCAGGGGGAACCGCGGCTTGCCCGGCGGTTCGTCGTTGGTCAAGTTACTTCGCCAGCACCGCCGCGTGCGTCGGACGAGGTCAAAAGTCCTGAACGAGGCGCAAATCCTCCAATGGGCCGATGCATACCGGGCGCTTACCGGCGCGTATCCGAGCGCCAGGTCTGGTCCCATCGCGGGCGCCACCGGCGAAACCTGGAGCGCGGTTGACCACGCGCTAGCCAGTGGCACTCGCGGGTTACCCGGCGGCTCGACGTTGGCGAAGCTTCTCGGCCAGCACCGCCGGAAGCCAGCGGCAATGGCAAAGTCGGCGGAACGAAAACGATCCGGTCGGTAATATGGCGGTCGTTGTCGAATTCACTCATCACCACGGCGACGGCTCCCGACACGTTGGCGCGCCGTTTGCTCGAGTGGGTCACGCAATCAACGAACTGTCGTTCGCCGAAGAAGCGGCCGAGACCCCAATTGCGTTGGTGCGCCCACGGGGAAGGTGATGCGGTGCGGGGGTAAAGGGGATGAGGGCGTGAAGGCTGCCTCGCAGGCAATCGAGCGCGGACCGCGCAAGCGCTGGCATTACCGATGCCTCCCGATGGGGGGCCAAGATAGAGAACGATTCGCCGCGAATTCTCTGGGTGTCTCGAATCTCCCCGTTTCTGGCTACATCGTAGGCAATCGAGCGCAGCCCAGGCAAAGGCTGGCATCACCGATGCCTCGGGATGGCGGTGCCGAGATAGAGAACGATTCGCCGCGAATTTTCTGGGTGTCTCGAACCTGCCCCTATCGAATGACGCCGCGTTGCGGCTACGCTGCTGCCAGAATAAAAAGTGTCGGGGGCAACACCGCACACGCCCCTTCAAGGTTCCTGCCCCACCGTGTTGGGGCTTTTTCGTTTGACTCATTCATTGCGGCGATATAATCAGATGGTCTGTTCACCATGCTCGATGACGACGGGTGCCGGCCACTTGTCAAAAGCTGCGAGGCCGCAGGCTCATGACGCTCAAGGTGCTGATTGCCGACGACGACTGCGATATCGTTGACAGCATGACAAAGCTGTTGCGGTTCATGGGGCACGAAGTCCACATCGCGTCGGACGTACCATCCGCGATTCACGAAGCACCGCTCTTCGGTCCCGACGTTGTTCTCGTAGATTTCGTGGTGCCAGCGATCGAGGTGCAAGATCTCGCCGAGCAATTTCGTCGGAACCCCTCGCTCGCGAAGACGCCATTGGTCGCCGTCGGGCGACTTGCGGGTGTATGCCAACATGCGGAGTCCGGTGAATCGGCGTTTGATGGGCTCGTAACGCTGCCCTCCACACGTGCGGAGCTCGCACGATTGCTCGCGAGAGTACAAGCCAAAAAGATCTCGAACGTGGATCAAATCCGGAGCGAACAATGGCGGGAAAGACGGGCGAAAAGGGAAGCGTATCTGCAGTCCCCGTCTCCGGGAATGAAACGCATCATTTTTCGATTCTTCGGTGGGATGCGCGACGGCCAGGAACTGATC
>DATLQY010000451.1:0-4276 GCA_035534975.1 Pirellulales bacterium | reverse complement strand
TGGTGCCGACTCGCCCGGTCATTGGTTCTGCCCGCCGGGGGCCCACAACACGACCAGCGTTTTGCCGGCGAAGGTCTCGATGCTGAGCACGGGGAAGTAGGGCGGCTGGATCAGGTTGCCGTATTGCAGGAGTTCGCGCTGAATCTTGTCGAGTTGGTTGTGGGCTAGGCTCACCGGCGGAAAGACCGGTTGGCCGTGCTCGTCGCAGTCCTGCCCGATGATGACGTAGCCGCCGAGATTCTCGAAATCGTTGGCGAACGCGCACAGCGTGCGGACGATAGCGTCGGGATTCCAGCCCGCCCTGTATTCGATCCGGTCGCGCTCGACAGTGCGCTGCCGGAGCAGGTCCTCCAGATTGATCGGGAGTCTGCTGCTCAGGCGCGGCGGTCGTACAGGGGGCGGTTGGTTGCTCATGCGACGTAGCCTTCGCGAGCGTCCAGAAGATCGTGTCTCGTTCAGCTACTCCGGCGGGGCCATCCGCAGCCGACCCTCCGGCGGGCGCTCATTCGCGCCGTCCTTGGGCGGAACGATTATGGTGAACTAGCAGGGACCGGCGCCTTACGGTTAGGGAGGAAAAAGACAACCGGAAAAATCTCGCCGAGGCCGTTGATGCGGCCTGCCACGTACCCTTGGGGGCGCCTGGCACCATCCGTCGCCCCGCGATCATTCCTACAACCGTCAAATCCGTCGCGGCGGGCCGATGATGCCATGGAAGTGCGATGGGTCGGCAAAGAATATTGTCGAGGCGCCATGTCATGTGGCAGGGCCAGTTGATGAAGCAATCGGAAACGTGAGCGATTCATGCCAACATATTGCGTTTGGCAAGCGCGAGCCATTATGATGGCGGGAGCGCGGAACGTCGATTGTGGTCCGATTGCGCTTGGCGGGGGCTGGCTGCTTTTCCGAGAAGGCTCTCTATGGCGGCGGTAGCGGGGATAATTGCAATTGCCACGGGGTTCACGGGCCTGGTCGTTTTCTTGTGGGTTGCGCGCCGTCAGTCAAATCCAGTGGAACCACTGAGTGTTGGATCTCGTCAGGGGCACGCGGCGCCCCAAACCGATCTCGAACCAATACGGACGGAAGACCAGGATGGCGCGATCTCAGCGGCTGCCACGGTCTTCGGCGCCGGCGATGGCGGTAGCGAACCGGCACGTTCGCTCAGCAACGTAAACGCTGACGCAGATGACCGCGAGCACGACGCCTGCAGTGGGAGTGACGGCGCGGTGGCGCTAGTTAACCACCACGCCGAACCAGCGGCTTACGATGAGCTCCCTCCTGAAGCTGACCGAAGCGGCAGTTCTCGTTCAACGTCCGCTCCAACTGAAGAGCGCGGCACGGCCGATGAGGGCGATGATGGCGAATGCTCGTGCCAAGCCGCACGCGGAGGCGAGGATTTCGTGGTGATCGCCCGAGTGACTTATGCCCCCCCAACGGTGGACACGGGTCCTCTAGGTGAAGTCAACGGCGTCGAAGGGTTTGGCGAAGCCACAGGCGAAGTCGGCGGAGCCAAATCTAGCGAGCCGCTCGAGACCATTTCGACGACCGCTACGGGTTTTCTTCCGTCGACAGACGGGGAGCGCCCTTCGGACGAATCCGAAACGCCACTTCCGCAATACGACCTCCAGAACACCGTCGAGGAGCGCGTGGACAGCGCGACCCTGCCGAAAGTGGCGAGCGAGGGCCACGGTTCGCCGCCTACGCTAGCTAACGAGCCAAATCCATCGCACCACGAACCACCGTTGGCCGACGCCGGCGCAACAGCAGATGCGCAGTCCGCCACGCCATTTCCATTCGGCGCATTCGGCGTCGAGCCCGCAGGTCCCGACAATGTCGCGCCACAGGACGCGCAGACTGCCGACGTAGTCGGGTCTGCCATTCCCCAACTTCCGCCGGACCAAGATCGCCAGGAAGGGGGGAAACTGACTTTGGCAAGCAACGGCGCGGTGAGGCGGCGGCCTCGTAAATACAAGGCTTCAGTTCGCACTGCGCTCGCCACGAGGCGAAGCAATAGGCCGCAGTCGGACGAAACCGCGGTGGGGCGTAGAAAAGCTCTGTCAATGTCGGTCCGCGTTGTTTTTGGTCGCCGGGATCATTGCTGTGTTTCCCTGCTGCCACCTCGAACCGACGATCTTGGTGAAGAGGTCGACGTTTTGGGCCCGAACGGTCGAGAAAGCTGGAACGCATGTCAGGATGAATGGTACAGCGATATTAGAGCCGCCAATCTTGGGTTACTGCTCGAAAATGGTGGCGGCTGGGTCTCGTCGCGTGACGAGGACTTAGCTTGGGTTCTCGCAAGCCGCGAGATCTACGTGCTTGCGCGATCCGCCGCAGGTACGATTAGCGGATTCCTTTCCACCACGCGCCTCATGTTGAACGAGGAACACGTCGTTCTATGCACGCGCTGCTGGGAAGAGGTCGTTCGGAAGACGCTGCTTGAGGTCGGTTGCGCCGAACCCGCCACAAGTCGTTCAACCAATGGCGTTCCCGACGGATGGGTCCTTTTTCGCGGCGTCCGACCGACGAAGGCAATAGAACACGAGGATGCGGCGGGCCTACTCAACGTTCTTCGCCCCGTGCGTAACGACGTCGAGATTCTTCTCCGCGGCGGAATCCGATTAAGCCGTTCGACGTGGCTCAACGACCACGCGCCTCAGATCGAAGTTCGAGGCAAGGCAGACGCCGACATACAAGTCCTTATCGACGAAACGCCCGCGACGGCCGGCTACGATGGCCAATACACGGCAGCGGGGTGGGATTCGCCCGGTATTCACACCGTGTTCTGCGGCGGCGTCACCCAATCGTACGAGCTTATCGATGGGCTTCAGGATTGGGACGCATTCAGTGCTTTTTCGTTCGCGCGCGCCTGCGGAAAAGGCCCTGATTCCGTTGGAATCTGCGGCCCTGTCGTCGTTCCCATCGCTACGGGGCAGAAGGTTTCCTTGGTGCCGTCCGGGAATACGATTTTGCTCGGAGCAACTCCTGGGCAATTTGCCGAGTTGCCGCAGCCATTCGACTTGCGCGCTCCGGAACGCTTGGCGATCACCGGCTTTCAGGCCGTTTGGGCTGTCCCGGCAAATCCGCTGCGATGCCGCACGTCCGCGGGCTCCATCCAGTTTCTACCGTCGTCCTACCGCGTCGAGGTGGAAGTGAAACGCCGTGGTTCGGGAAAGGGTCGAAAGAATCGCAAGAACAAATCCATAAGGCAACGGCCAACCGAGTTGAAGTTCGCCGACGCCGAGCGGTTCGAGGACATTTATCCCGACGATTTGGACCGCAAGGATTGTGTTTTGCTGCGTGAACGTGCTGTATGGCGATTGGAGTGCGGCCGTGCGATCTTGGTGGGATACCGCGTGTTCGGCCGCCAGGGTGGTCCGGAGCCTCGTGTTCCAGGCGTCACTCCGCGCCAGGCGCTGCTGCGGTGGTGCGCCGCGATTCTCGATTCCTCACGAAGGCGGCTTTTCTTCAGTCCCGACGAGCCCGATGCCAAGAAACTATGGAGGCAGCACACACGGACCGCGCGCTGCCTTTGGAAGCAATTGAAATGAACGCGAATGGACCCGAACGATCTCCTGCTCTGGATGTCAGCCAAGGGTATCGGAACCTGGGGCAGGTTTCGGGCGGCCGTCGACGAGCTTCAAGCATCGGAGGACGTGGACCAAAACGACGATGACTTGGCCGAAGACGCTCCCGCCCAGGGTGGCTTCCCCATCCATCACCGACTCCGCCTGAATTTCGAGCGACTTGGCCACGCTGAGTTCTTCCGTGAAGATTTTCCAAACGGATGGCGCGTCGTTCCCCCGACGCTGGCCTGTATCAGCGATGAGTTGGGCCATATTGGGATTCTATGCGGAGCGCGAACGGATAAGGTCATCATGGGGGTGGAAGAGCGCGCCGAGGACCTCCGCCTTGAAACGCTGGCCCAGCCCGAATGCCCTGACCGGATTCAGGTTCGCGCAGACAAACCATCTCAATTGGCGCAACTTGCAGATGCGGCGCGGGTACACTTTCAGCCAGAGGCCGCGCGCACGTTGCTGGCGGCGATACCGCCGATTGATGATAGCCAGCTTGAAACTTCTGAGCTTCCGCTTGGCAATGACTGGGACGTGAAGCGGTTTTCGGCAAAAACGCTTTCATGGGCCACAGTCGCGCCAGATGAGGCTCGGCGAGCACCCATAGGGCTATTTCGCATCATGGTCCACTGTCAGCCACACTATTACCTGCGGTTGCGAGAGACGACCTACTGCGTGCCCGTTCAGGTGGGGAAGTACATCCTTCT
>DATLQY010000450.1:0-5599 GCA_035534975.1 Pirellulales bacterium | reverse complement strand
CAGACGTTCACCACGCCGGGCTGAACGACGGCGTAGCGGTCGCGGAGGTTGATTTCGAGGATTTGCTTCATTCGCGTGAGGACGATCATCACGCCGCCGCCGACTGGGAGGCACCCGCCGGCCAGGCTCGTGCCCGCCCCGCGCGGCAAGAACGGCACCCCATGCTCGTTCGCGAGCTTGACGATCGCCTGGACATCGCCCGTATTGCGAGGGAAGACCGCCACGTCGGGCGAGCTCTTTTCGATCGTAAACCCATCGCACTCGTAGACCATCAGCTCTCCGTGCGCCGACAATACGCCGTCGGCGCCCAAGAGGCGGCGGAACTGGTCGACCAGGGAGGGGAGAGTGGGGGCGAGCATGGGAGTTAAAGCCAATGTTCACTTCAGCAAAATCGTGAAACCGGCTTGCTCAAAATGATGGTCGGCGGTCAGCGCGAGTGAAATCCGCTTGCGTTTCATGTAAAGGAACGAAGTGCAATCGACAAAGGACCATTCCTTATCCGCGCGGCGACCATAGAACTCAACGGCGCGCTGGAACGAATCACCTCCAGCCTCGTCGATCGACAACGGATGCTCGGATCGTAGAGTGCGGATGAAAGGCGCAAACATGCGGCGAGCAGGTCCCTTTGAAAGAAAATTACCCAACTCAGCGAGGATCCATTGCGTAGTGACGATCGGAGCGGCGCAGGTTTCCATGTATTCAACCGCCGTCTTGTGATGGCGATCGTCCGCGCTAAGGAGGCCACGAAGAACGACGTGTCCGCAAACAGAGGCGTCATTGCTTCGGGTGGCCATAGAGGTAATGGTCGACATTCTCCGAGGCGTCGGCTGGCAGGCCCTGGGCTTTCCCCGCGAATTTCATCAAGCCACGACGGAGCTTCGCGGGTGGCTTGCGCGGTGGTGACTTACGCGGCGCCCCGTTCTTCACCGGGCGCACTGTGACTTCCGTCCCCTCGGCCAAACCAGTCGTGTCGTCAAGCACGACGACCCCGCGCTTCACATGCCCGTGATAAACCATGTCGAAATCTCCCCATATTCTTTCAACGGACCGCTCAAAGGCTAGCGTCGATCAAATGATGCCACCGGCTTGCCCGGTGGAGACTCACGCTGGCAGCTACAATCCGCGAGCCCAACTCTCCCCTCCCACCCGATTGCCCTGCCGCTGCCCAAGGCAGCGGCAGGGCAATCGGGGTTCGAAAACAGGAATCGCGGCCGCCTTGGGTAGCTGCCAGCGACAAAGACCACCGGGCAAGCCGGTGGCATGTTGTGTTCCACGTTGCGGACTCATCTTAGCCTTTGAGCGGGTTGTTGTATTCTTTCCGGGATCAAGTATAGACGCCGACGACGAGTCGTGGAATGCCCGAAATCTGCTACACTTGCTCCACCGAGGACCGCCATGCTCCACGACTACCGTTTGTTTTTCAAGCAATACGTCCGCCGCTTCCGCGATACCGGCGCGATTGCGCCCAGCAGCCGCTGGCTTGCCAAGGCGCTTGCGCGATACGTTGGCTGCCAGCGTGGCCCGCGATCCGTGCTGGAAGTTGGGCCGGGCACGGGGGCCGTGACGCGACAGATCGTCGAACGGCTGGGGCGTGACGATCGCTTCGACCTGGTCGAGGTGAACGACCAGTTCGTGGCCCACCTGCGAGGGCGCTTCCGCGACGAACCGGCCTTCGCCGCCGTCGCCGACCGCGTGACGATCATCAACGGTCCGTTGGAAGAGTTGCGCCGCGAACACAAATACGACGCGATCGTCTCCGGCCTGCCGCTGAACAATTTCGCCGTGGCCGACGTCGAGCAGATTTTGGCCGCCTTCGGCGAGTTGCTCGCCGCCGGCGGGACGCTCTCGTTTTTCGAATATGTCGCCGTCCGGCCCGCGCGGGCGGCCGTGAGCGGTCGCGCCGACCGCCGGCGGCTGCGTGGCATCGGCCGTGTGCTCACGAATACGCTCAACGGCAACGAGATCCGCCGCGATATCGTCTGGCCCAACCTACCCCCGGCCTGGGTCCATCATGTGCGATTCAACTTGCCCGTGGTGCCCATTCTCCCTATACTGGAATAGTTCATGCATGCTTGGGAATTCGCGTTTCTATTCGCACCGTTTGCCAGGAGGTTTCAGTGATGCTGCGTCGCGCCTGGTTCGTGGCTTGGATGTTGGGACTGGGTGGCTGCTTCTGGCTGGGCGCGGCGATGGCCGACGAGCCGAAAGCGCCGACGGAAGAAACGCCTGATCTGATCGATGAGGCGACCCCGCCGGCAGCCGAAGCTCCGACTTCCCAGGAAAAAGACGACGCCGAGTACTACGAGTTGTTCAAGGTCCTCGCCGATACGATGGACCAGGTCGAGCGGAACTACGTCAAAGACATCAGCCGCCGGGAACTGATGGAAGCCGCCATCCGTGGTCTGCTCGACAAGCTCGACCCGTACTCGAATTACATCAGCCCCGAAGAGATCGACCGATTCAAGACGTCCGTCGAGAGCCAGTTTGGCGGAATCGGAATCCAAGTCGACATGCGGCAAGGGCGGTTGCTGATCGTCAGCCCCTTGGTCGGCAGCCCCGCCTACCGCGCCGGATTGCAAGCCGGCGACATGATCGTCGAGATCGAAGGTAAAAGCCTCGACGGGGTTTCGCTTGACGAGGCGATCAGCCGCATGAAAGGTGAAGCCGGCACGAGCGTGACGATCACGGTGCTCTCCCGCGGCGGCGAACGGCGGACATTGACGCTGACCCGCGAGATGATCCGCATGGAAACCGTGCGCGGCGACCGGCGCAACGATGAGGACCGCTGGGATTTCATGCTCGATCAAGACCGAAAGATCGGCTACATTCGCCTCGATTCGTTCAGCCGCGAAACCTATCGCGACCTGCAGCGCGCCATGCAAGAGCTGGAAAAACAGCAGCTTCGCGGCCTGGTGATCGACCTGCGGTTCAATCCAGGCGGCCTCTTGACGTCGGCCGTCGAGGTGGCCGACCTGTTCTTGCCTGAAGGCGAGATCGTCAGCACGGCCGGTCGCAATAGTCCGAAGCGTTCCTGGACGGCGCGAAAACCGGGAACGTATGAGGGCTTCCCCATGGCCGTGCTGGTGAATCGCGGCAGCGCCAGCGCCAGTGAGATCGTCTCCGCCGCCTTGCAAGACCACAAACGCGCCGTCGTCATCGGCGAGCGGACATGGGGCAAGGGGAGCGTGCAGAACGTGATCGAATTGGAAGGGGGAAAGAGCGCGTTGAAGCTGACAACGGCGGGCTACCAACGTCCCAATGGCCACAACATCCACCGCGCCCCCGACGCGAAAGAAAGCGATGAATGGGGCGTGTTGCCCGATCCGGGCTTCGAGGTCAAGCTCGACGATAAGGAGATCGGCGCGCTTTTCGAGCACCGCCGAAAAAGAGACATTCTGCTGGTCAATCATTCGGTGAAGCCAAAGGAAGATGGCCCACCGCCGGAGTCCGGCAAGACCGAAGGGCCGACGTCGGACTTCGTCGATCGCCAGTTGCAAAAGGCACTTGAATACCTCAGCGGCGAATTGGCCAAGGCGCAGTGAGGCCACTTCCGCCCCCCGCATTCCCTTAGCGGGCCATTCACGGCGCTTTCTCGTGACGAAATGTCACATTGTCCGCCGCGTGAAGTTCAGGTTTGCAGCGATGAACCTGCTGATCCTCGAGACGACCTGCGATGAAACGGCCGCGGCGGTGGTTAATGACCGGCTCGAGGTGTTGGGTTCGGCGGTGGCGTCGCAAGACGCGCTGCACGAGCGGTTTCGGGGGGTCGTGCCGGAAATCGCCTCGCGGGCGCACGTCGAACGGATCGTACCGATCGTCGACTCCGCCCTGCGCCAGGCCCGCCTCACTTTGGCCGACCTGGACGCGGTTGCCGTGGCCAACACGCCGGGGTTGGCCGGTTCGCTGCTGGTGGGCCTCACGGCGGCCAAGTCGCTGGCGGTCGCGTTGGACCTGCCGCTCTTGGCGGTGAACCACGTCCACGCGCACCTTTATGCTTGCCGGATCGCGTTCGGCGAGACGGTGTTTCCCTCGGTGGGGTTGGTCGTCAGCGGCGGGCACACCAGCCTGTTTCGTTGCGAGGGGCCGTTGGACTTTCAGTGGCTTGGCGGCACGATCGACGACGCCGCCGGAGAAGCATTCGACAAAGTGGCCGGCCTGTTGGGGCTTGGCTATCCCGGCGGGCCGGCCATCGAACGGGCCGCCGAACGCGGCGACGCGCGCGCCTTCCGGTTTCCCCGGTCGTTCGTCAACGACTCCACGCGGCTCGATTTTAGTTTCAGCGGGCTGAAAACTGCGGTACGCTACCAGATCGCCGGGCCGAGCACTGCCGGAGTCATGGCACGGCCGCTGGCGGAGAATGAAATCGCCGACCTGGCGGCCAGTTTTCAGGAAGCGGTGGTCGACGTGCTGGTGGCCAAAGCCCTGCACGCGCTGGCGCGGACCGGCTTGCAAACGCTGCTGGTCGGTGGAGGCGTGGCCGCCAATGCTCGTTTGCGCAAGCGGCTCGACGGGCTGGCAGGCAGTGAAGGCGTTCGCACGTTCATCGCCCCGCGAGAGCTTTGCACCGACAACGCAGTGATGGGGGCCATCGCCGTCGAGCGTCTGAAGGCCGGCTTGGTCGAATCGCTCGACCTCGACATCAAGCCGGGGCTGGTGCGAGGAAATCCCAATGTGGGGCAGGTTTCCAAGTAGCCATCGAAGTCCGTGCGTCCGGTATTTTAGGTCAGGACGCCGGAAATACCCTGCTCCATGTCGCCTTTCGTTCCGCGAAAGGCGACATTAGGGCCACAAAGTTGCGGTCGAGAGGACTTGAACCTCCACCCGGTTACCCGGACAAGCTCCTGAGGCTTGCGCGTCTGCCAATTCCGCCACGACCGCTCCGTCGCTCGAAGTCGAAACCGAGCGAGTCCACCGATACGGCGGATTGTTTGGTTATAGGCCACGATGAAAGCGTTTGCAAGTCGCGACGTCGCAGCGACGTCGCAGTACGAAAGTTGACCAGTCCAGGCAGTCGGTGTAGGCTACACGGGTGTTGGTAGATACTTTCTTCACTGGAATCGACCGCAATGGCTTCATTGGTTGAGGTCATCCCCCCCTTGGAAAGCGGCGACCGCTTGACTCGCGCCGAATTCGAGCGTCGATACGCGGCCATGCCCAATTTGATCAAGGCTGAACTGGTCGAAGGAGTCGTCTACGTGTCGTCTCCAGTTTCCAATAGGCACGGAAGCCCGCATTTTGACCTGATCGCCTGGCTTGGGATGTACCGAATCACGACCCCTGGCGTGCTGGGGTCGGACAATGGGACCGTTCGCATGGACCTTGACAACGAGCCCCAGCCCGACGTGTTCTTGCGGCTGGTGCCGGAATGTGGTGGACAATGCCTGGTCGATGAAGACAATTATATTGAAGGCGCCCCGGAACTGATCGCGGAGGTCGCAAACTCTAGCGCCAGCTACGACTTGCATTCCAAGCTCAACGCCTATCGCCGCAACCAGGTTCGCGAATACCTGGTGTGGCGTGTTCGCGACAACGCGTTTGATTGGTTCCGACTACACCAGGGCGAGTTTGTTCCGCTCGCCAAGGACACAGCCGGCGTCTA
>DATLQY010000449.1:0-3342 GCA_035534975.1 Pirellulales bacterium | reverse complement strand
TTGAACACGCGGCCCAGGGCGGCCGGCGCGGCCATCAGATCCAACACGGCGCGCACGACGTCGGCCACGTGACCGAAGCAACGCACCTGCTCTCCGTCGTCATGCACCACGAGCGGCCGGCCGGCCAAGGCCGCGTCAACGAACCGCGGCAAGACCATGCCGTAACTGCCGGTCTGCCGCGGCCCGACCACATTGAAGAACCGGGCGATGACCACCGGCAAGGCGTGCTCGCGCCAATGGGCCAAAGCGAGAAACTCGTCGATCGCCTTCGACACTCCGTACGACCAGCGGGCCCGGGTCGTGGGACCGAAGACCAGGTCGTCTTCCTCCGTCCAGGTGGCTTTGGGATTCTTGCCATAAACCTCGCTGGTGCTGGCCAGGAACAGTTTGACGTGGCGACCCTGCTGGTGCTGCTTGCGCAGCTCGATCAGGAGAAGCTCGGTGGGATAGATGTTCGTCTCGATCGTTCGAATCGGGTTCTGGGCGATGAGCTGCACGCCCACCGCCGCGGCCAGATGATAGACTTCATCCGCCTCGGGAACCAGGCTCGCGACGAGCGCCCCGTCGGCCACCGACCCGGAAACGAACCTGAGCCGCGCGTGCCGGCGGATCGAGGCAAGATTTTCGACATTGCCCGTCGATTCGTCGTCGACCACCGTCACGCGGTCCCCGCGCGCAATGAGCGCTTCGGCCAGATGGCTGCCGATGAAGCCCGCTCCGCCGGTGATGAGTGAATGGGTAATAAGTGAAAAGTGAAACGTGAAAAGTTAAGAGCGCAAAGTTAAAAATTTAAAAGTGGAAAGTCAAAAGTGGAATGTTAAAGTCGGAAGCTATGTCCACTCCTCCCCTCTTCTCCTCCTCCCTCCTCATTTCTTGTTCGGCGCTTCATACGGGCTGACACGATCGGCGCTCCGGCCGCCGGCCGCGGCAACGCGGTTGATCGCATTCAGAAATGCCTTGACGCTGGCTTCGACGCTGTCGGTCGAGACGCCCCGGCCGCGATAGGGCCGGCCGTGGTACTCGACTTCAACTGTAACTTCTGCCTGGGCGTCCTTTCCTACCGAGACACTGTGTACACGGAAATCCTTGCAGACCACCTCGATGCCGGTGATCTGTTCGATGGCCCAGAACAAGGCGTCGAATGGACCGTCACCGCTGGCGACCTCGCGCGTCACTTCCTCGTCGCCGCGTGCCAGCGTGAGGGTCACGTTGGGTACCGTTCCCGAGGCGGTCGCGAGCCGGTAGTTGCGGATGGTCCAGAGGTCGGGCATGTCGCGGATTTCCTCGTCGATCAGGGCCGCGATGTCGGCGTCGTAGATTTCCTTTTTCTTGTCGGCCAGCGCCTTGAACTCGATGAACAATGCCTGGATCTGCTCGGCCGCGAGCGTGTAACCCAGGGCCTTGACCCGGTCGGCCAGCGCGGCGCGGCCGCTATGTTTACCCAGCACCAGGTCGGTTTTCGACAGCCCCACGTCCTCAGGCCGCATGATCTCGTAGGTCGATCGCTCCTTGAGCATGCCGTCCTGGTGAATGCCCGCCTCGTGGGCGAAGGCATTGCGGCCGACGATCGCCTTGTTCCGCTGCACCTGGATGCCGGTGATATTGGCCACCAGCCGGCTGGTGGGAACGAGTCGCTGGGTGACAATGGCGGTCGTGGCATGGTAATGGTCGTGGCGGGTGCGCAGGGCCATGACGACCTCTTCGAGCGAGCAGTTGCCCGCCCGCTCGCCGATGCCGTTGATCGTGCATTCAATCTGACCGGCGCCGTTCTCGACCGCGGCCAGGCTGTTAGCAACGGCCAGGCCGAGGTCGTTGTGACAATGGATGCTGATCACGGCCCGGTCGATGTTCGCGACGCGCTGGCGGAGCGTGCGGATCACGCCTCCCATGTGCGAGGGAGTCGCGTAGCCGACCGTATCGGGGATGTTGACGGTCGTGGCCCCGGCGCCGATGGCCGCTTCGACGACCTCGCAAAGGAAGTCGGGCTCGGTGCGGGCGGCATCCTCGGGCGAGAATTCGACATCATCGCAATAGCCCCTTGCGCGGCGGACGCCCGCCACCGCTCGCTGGATGATCTCCTGCTTGTCCATCTTGAGCTTGAACTCGCGATGGATGGCGCTGGTGGCCAGAAACACGTGGATGCGGGGACGTTCGGCGTGCTTGAGAGCTTCCCAAGCGCGGTCGATGTCCTGTTCGTTCGAGCGTGCCAGTCCACAGATCGTCGATCCACGGACCGATCGGGCGATTTGCGAAACGGCCTCGAAATCGCCCTGCGACGCGATGGGGAAGCCGGCTTCGATGACGTCGCAGCCCAGCACGACGAGCGCCTGGGCGATTTCGAGCTTTTCGGCGATGTTCATGCTCGCGCCGGGCGATTGCTCGCCGTCGCGGAGCGTGGTGTCGAAGATCGTGATACGTCTTGATTCGGGCATGGTCGCGTTCCTTGTGAACTCGCTCGCTTTCGGAAACCATAAAAAAAACCCCAAGGCCGGCTGGCCTCAGGGTTTTGTGTTCTCGCGTCTCGTGGGGAAAAAGATGCGTGTGCGAACCCTAGGGCCTGCGCTCATGGAGCGCCAATAGCAACAAAGGCAGTCGGGTCGCGATGCTCACGTCGAAATCTCCTCGCCAATTCTTCCCAGGCGGGATCGGCCCAGGCCCATTAAATTTAGTCGGCGGAACCGGCCCGGTCAAGTGGTGGTTCACCCGTAAATCGCCGCCCAACAGGCGATCAGCACGGCCACCACGAACAATGACCCGTAGCCGCATACCCTCGCCACGAGCCGATCGCAACGGTCCAGTTTTTCCCAGTACGGCGTGTTAAGTTCGGCCATGCCCTTGATTTTCTCGTCCACTGTCCTCTCACCTTCCCACGGTTGAAGCCGTAGTAAGACCCGGAAACGCAAGGTATGCCGGCCTTCGAAGTTCTTTAGACGATCGACAGATGCGGAAGAGTTCGAGCTTCAGCATCGTTTCGTTCCCAGCGTCATTGTACGGGTTTTGAACGCATCGGCTAGGGGATTCCCCGATGGCTGGCTACGTGATGAAACTCAAGGCCAAATTGTACGTGGCGAATGAAAAAGGCCAGCGCAGGCGGGGCAGGTGCCTACGTGGCCTTCGGGGCAGCCGATGAAGCCGCCCACATCGTGACCACGTTCAATCGGTAGAACAGGTCCTCGCGAAACCGCTCCTCGGCGATCCGGGTCGATAGATCGCGGTTCGTGGCCGAAATCACGCGCGCGTCGGTCTTGATCACCTCGTTGCCGCCCACCCGCT
This sequence comes from Pirellulales bacterium, assembly GCA_035534975.1. Classification (GTDB taxonomy): domain Bacteria; phylum Planctomycetota; class Planctomycetia; order Pirellulales; family JAICIG01; genus DATKSN01. The sequence goes on along the minus strand of DATLQY010000449.1, from coordinate 69 downwards.
CCAACTGTCCGGTTTGCAGCACGCGCAACAGCTTGGCCTGCAAGTCGACGTCCAAATCGCCGATTTCAT
>DATLQY010000448.1:0-19949 GCA_035534975.1 Pirellulales bacterium | reverse complement strand
TGGTCGCTCATGCTGCGCACACGGCGGACCGCGGCGATTGCTGCGCCAGTATTCCTGCTTCCATAAACTCTACGAAACGCTAGCATGTGCCTTCCACGCCCCCGCTAAAGCCGGATAAAATCTCGTGCCGAACAGGATTGGGACAACGGCCAATACCTGTTCTTCAAGTCCGACAAATCGAAGAAAACGCCGGACGAAATGGTCGCCCTGTGGTCGTCATGGGTTCGTCAGTATCCCATCGTGCTCCTGGAAGATGGGATGGCCGAGAACGATTGGACCGGCTGGAAGACGCTGACCGACGAACTCGGCAAGAAAGTGGAACTGGTCGGAGACGACATCTTTTGCACGAACCCGGCGATTCTGGCGAAGGGTATTGCGGCGGGCATCGGCAACTCGATTCTCATCAAGCTCAATCAGATCGGGACGATCACGGAAACGCTCGATACCATCGAACTTGCCACGAAGCACAACTACAACTGCTTCATCTCGCACCGTTCGGGGGAGACCGAGGACACCACGATTGCCGACCTGACGGTGGCCGAGAGGGCCGGACATCTCAAGACGGGTTCGGGCTGTCGGAGTGAGCGTGTCGCCAAGTTCAATCAGTTGTTGCGGATCGAGCGGCAACTTGGAGCCTCCGCTCGAATTGCCGGACGAAGTGCCTTCAAGTGCTAATCAACGCCGTTCGAGTCGCACGCTGAATTGAATGCGTGAATCACGTTTTTTTCGTCATCAGCTAGGCGTACTTACCGTGCTTGCGTGATGGCACGGCGTCATTTCGTCGATTGCTTTGAGCACTTTGTCGTAGGCGACTACGGCATAGAGGTCCGTCGTATTTGGGCACTTTACGGTGTCCTGACGCATCTGCTCAACCTGCTTCTTGAGGAGCTTCAACTCGTCCATGTTTGCACGATCCTTATTTGAGGGAACCGCTCCGTAAAGGGTTTTGTCTTCCACCACCGCTTACCGAAAGCAAAATCGCCCCGACATCCGCCGAGACAGAGCGACTGTTAAGAAGTCGGCCTGTCGCCCTCAATCAACGCCAACCGATCCTTCTCTTCAAGAACTCGGCCAGGTTCTCGGCATCGTCGGTGCCAATCCGCAAAGTTCCCTTGGTCATCCGCACCACCACGCAGACACGCCCCCACAGGTTCCAGACCCAGCCGCCTCGGATGATGCTCCAGTGAATGCCCCAGGCTTCGATGATCAGAGTGCGGCCAACTTCGACGCTTTCGATGTCGTCGTATCGAATGGACCGGTGAAACAGCGGCAGTGGCCCGAACCGGATGGCCAGCCGGTCTCCTTCGTCGGCGACGGTCAAGTGATGGAAGCACGCCGCCAAGGCCGCCAACAACACGCCCGCCGCCGCCAGAATGATCGGCAGCCGTAAATCCTCATTGCGGCACGCCACCGCCCACACGAATATCCAGATTGCTCCGCCATAAACGAACAGACACAAACGTGCCGACTGGGTGTGGGAATAGGTCGAGGAGGTTCGAGTGGTTGTGGTCATGCCGGTCATTCTACCAAAATCGAGGCCGGAATCCCCCAATTCTCTGCCATAAAGTCCAATGCGCCAACATCCATTTGGCAGGCTCTGTGCTCCGCAACTCCTTATATATCAGAAGCTTATGTCGAACGCCAGAAAACTTCATTTTCACTACTTGACCCGACGATAGATTACATATAAAGTAATTGCATGGGAAGCAACTCCAGGACATGAACCATGACGACCAGGTTGCAGAAAGAACTCAAGAAGAGACGCCCGTTCGAGTCAGCGAGCGAGGAGGCCACCTTGAACATCGTGCGCACGAGCGACCAGTTGCAGATCCGCTTTGCTCGGCTTTTGCGAGAGCACGACCTGACGCCCTCGCAGTACAACGTCCTTCGCATCCTGGGGGGCGAGGGAAAGCCGCTGCCGATCTTGGAGATCGCTTCCCGCACGATCACCGTGGTGCCGGGCATCACCGGACTCATCGACCGGTTGGAGCAGGCGGGCTTCGTCAACCGGGTGCGGTGCGAAAAGGATCGCCGGGTCATCTTCGTGGCCCTGGCCGAGAGAGCCTCGAAGGCCCTGGCCGCCTTGGATGAGCCCCTCATGGCCCTGCACAGGAAATTGACGGGCCATCTTTCCCAAGCTGAGTTGAAGGAACTGAGCCGTCTGCTGGAGAAGTTGCGAGAGCCCTGGACGGAGCATGACGAATAGGGCATGTTTTTTTGAGCAATAACTTGATATGTCAATAATGAACTACTGAATGAAGGGAAGCGACCATGATTCGTCCACTGAAAGCTACCGAGCGAGGCCACTTCAACCACGGCTGGCTCGACACCTACCACACCTTCTCCTTTGGCGACTACCACGATCCGGCGCAAATGGGCTTTCGCTCGTTGCGGGTCATCAACGAAGACCGGTTGAAGCCGGGCGTGGGTTTTGGAATGCACGGCCACCGGGACATGGAGATCATCACCTACGTCCTCGAAGGGGCCGTGGAACACAAGGACAGCCTGGGGAACGGTTCGATCATCAGGCCGGGCGATTTGCAGCACATGACCGCCGGAACCGGCGTGCGGCACAGCGAGTTCAATCCGTCGGCCAAAGAAGCCCTCCATCTCTACCAGATTTGGCTGCTGCCCGAGCGGCAAGGCTTGCCGCCATCCTACGACCAGCGTGCGTTCAGTGAGGACGAGAGGCGGGGCCGGCTTCGGCTGGTGGCTTCGCCCGATGGCGCCGACGGCTCGCTGACGATCCGTCAAGACGCCCGAATCTTTTTGTCGTCGCTCGACGAGAGTGAATCGGTGAGCCACGAAATTCAGGCCGGGCGCCATGCATGGCTGCAAGTTCTGCGTGGGCGGGCCGCTGTGAATGGGACTCCTTTGGAGACGAGCGACGGGGCGGCGATCAGCGATGAACGTCTTCTCACCGTCGTTGGCGAGCAAGGGGCCGAAGTGATGCTATTCGATTTGGCGTGAACCAGTACGTTTTCTTCGACAACATTTTAGGAAAGGACGAATCATGATTCCTCAAAACAAATGGCTGAAAGTGGCGGGCGTTGTGCTGAACGTGTTGATTGCGGCGTTGATGATCATGGCCGGTTCGGGAAAAGTCTTCGGGTTCGCTCCGCAGGAGGTCGTCGAAGGCATGGCGAAATACGGGTTGGGCAACCGATTGCAACTCATCGGCCTCGGCGAGATGACGGCTGCCATTTTGTTGATCATCCCTTGGACTTCGCCTCTCGGAACGCTGCTCACGAGCGGCTTTTGGGGCGGGGTGATCTGCATTCACATGTCGCACCAGGAGAATTTTATCAACCCCAGCGTCCTGCTGGCTGTGACCTGGGCCGGAGCTTTCCTGCGGGGAAGTGTGCCGTTGTTGGCGGTGAAGCCCGCCGACTCGTCGACCAGGACATCCGCATGATCCCGTTGGGGGACGCGCCGTTCGTTCGCCCGTACCTCAGCACCATCATCCAGAAAGGAGTAAGATATGAACAACGATCTTTTTCAGCCCTTCCGGCTGCACGATCTGACGCTGCCGAACCGAATCGTCCTGTCGCCCATGACCCGTGGCAGGGCCGGGGCCGCTCGCCTGCCGAATCGCCTGATGGCCGAATACTACACCCAGCGGAGTTCGGCGGGCCTGCTCATCAGCGAGGCGACCACGATCTCCGAGGAGGCCAACGGCTGGAACGAGTCGCCGGGGGTCTACACCGACGAGATGACCGAAGGCTGGAAGTACACCACCAACGCCGTGCATGAAGCCGGCGGGGTGATCTTTCTCCAGCTTTGGCACACTGGACGGGCTTCCCATAGCAGTTTCCACGGCGGCAAACTCGCCGCCGCTCCCTCGGCCATCAAGATCAACGAACCAGAAATCCACACGCCCATCGGCAAGCAGCCGCACGAAGTCCCCAGGGCATTGGAAACTGCCGAGATTCCACGTGTCGTAGACGACTACCGGCGAGCCGCCGAGCGAGCAAAGACGGCCGGCTTCGATGGCGTGGAACTCCACGCAGCCAACGGCTACCTGATCGACGAGTTCCTTCAGTCGAAGACGAACCACCGCACCGACGGGTACGGCGGGAGCGTCGAGAACCGCTATCGCTTCCTGAAGGAAGTGATCGAGGGGGTCACGACCGTCTGGCCCGCTCACCGAGTCGGCGTCCGTCTCGCTCCCAACGGGACGTACAACGACATGGGTTCTCCCGATTTCCGAGAACAGTTCACGTTCGTCGCTGATCAACTCGACGGTTCCGGGCTGGCGTATCTGCACGTCGTGGACGGCCTGGCCTTCGGCTACCACAAACTCGGTGAGCCGATGACCCTGGCCGAGTTCCGAAAAGTGTTCCACGGCCCACTCATGGGCAACTGTGGCTACACCAAGGAAACGGCAGAGAAGGCAATTGCAGAGGGACACGCCGACTTGATCGCCTTCGGACGGCCATTCATCAGCAACTCCGACCTCGTCGAGCGATTCAGGAATGGCTGGCCGCTGGCCAATCCAGCGCCGGTGACCGACTGGTCCTCGCCCACTGGGGCGAAAGGGTATACGGATTTCCCGACATTCGCAGCGCAACACCACGGTTGATGGCCTGGTGTCGAGGCGAACTTGATCCACTCAACCTGCTCAAAGCTATAGGAGACCGGCTATGTCCCACAGCATCCATTGTCCTGCCGGACCAGATCGCCGTGAGCAAAGCACATGAGGCGTTCCAGCCGGACGGCTCGTTGAAAGACCCCAAGCAGCAGGCGGGCATCGAAGCACTCGGCAAAACGCTGGCATCGTTTTTGCTGAAGCTCAAGTCGTAGGGGCGCATTCAGTTCACCGGCGGAAGGGAGGCTCGGTCATGGCAAATCAGAAGAAACGAGTGCCGGAAAACGTGCATGGCGATTTCTTCGTCGACTCGACCTGCATCGACTGCGATACCTGTCGCCAGATCGCTCCTTCGGTCTTCGGAGAAGCGGGTTCAACGTCTTTCGTCAATTCCCAACCGAGGTCGAGCGCCGAACGGCGGCAAGCGTTGCAGGCACTGTTGGCCTGCCCCACCGGGTCCATCGGCTGTCTCGGTGGCGATGACGTGAAGGCGGTGATGCCAGATTTCCCAGTTGTGATCGAGAAGCCGGTCTTCTACTGCGGCTACAATTCGCCCAAGTCGTATGGTGGCAACAGCTACTTCGTCCGGCACGCCGAGGGGAAATGGTTGATCGACTCGCCGAAATTCGTCACACCGCTCGTGAAGCAGTTCGAGGCGCAGGGCGGCATCGCCAACATCTTCTTGACGCACCGGGACGACGTGGGCGACGCCGAACGCTACGCCCGGCATTTTAGAAGTCAGCGCTTCATCCACCGTGCCGAACTGTCGTCGCAGCCCAATGCGGAAGTGATTCTCGACGACGAGGAGGCGTGCGAACTGGCTCCGGGTTTTCTGGCGATACCGACGCCAGGCCACACGAAGGGACATTGCGTCCTGCTTTTTCAAGATCGGTTCTTGTTCACGGGGGACCACTTGCATTGGAACCGCCAGAAGCAACGACTGGGTGCCTCGCAGGACTACTGTTGGGATTCCTGGCCGAAGCAAACCGAGTCGATGCAGCGGCTCCTCCAGTACCGCTTTGAATGGGTCTTGCCCGGCCACGGCCAACGAGTTGAGTTGCCAGCCGACGAAATGCACCAGCAGTTGGCTGGATTGGTGGAGCGGATGAGGAAGTAGGGCTAGTCGCACCCGGTCGGACGATTCGGCAAGCCCGCCGAGTTCGCCAGTGCCGTGATCTGGTTTTGCTCGGTGGGAGCCGGGTTCGTTACCCGCCATTCATTGCTGGTGGATGGCGGTTTTTCGGCAGCTTGAGTCGCAGTCCACCGCATTCCACCGCATTCCCCACAAAAAACTCGCCAAAATGCCCCTTGACGGCCGATATGATTGCATATACAAATAACGTATGACCAGCCTGCAGACCACCCGCCAGATCGACACGATGGCCCAAGAGTGCATCGCCGTCCGTGTGCGGCTCTTGAACCGAGTCATCACGAACATCTACGACGATGTCCTTCGCCCGCTGGGGATGAAGGTGAGCCAGATGAACATCCTGGTTGCCGCCGCCAAACTTGGCATTGCCCGGCCGGCCGTGGTCTGCGACCTGTTGCAACTCGATGCCTCGACGCTCAGTCGGAACGTCGAACGAATGGTTGCCAGCGGCTGGTTGGAAATCGTGCCGGAAGACGATGCCCGCACCCAGCCTTTCAAGGTTTCGGTGAAAGGCAAAAGGCTGATCGAGCAAGCCTTTCCGGCCTGGCAGGAGGCCCAACAACGGGCGACCGAACTGCTCGGACAAAACGGAGTCGATCTCCTTCGTGGATCATGCCCAACGCTCAAGCCGAGGGCCAAGAGTTAGCGGACACATTTTTTCGCCAGATAGTTGCATATACAAGAGACTGCCATGAAGCTCGCCGAACACCCCACCGCCAAATCGTTTTTCAGTCGGCCCAAGGCAGACGTGAAAACGGAACTCAAACTCGATGCAGGTTGGCTGCGACAGCTTTGCCTTGATGCTGGTGCCGGCTCGCTCGGCGGCGAACCTCGAGTTCCATCACACCGGCGATCAGGTCAACGAGATCGCCCGCAAGATCGTGGCGACCCTTGAGCGCCAGGGTGTGCGGGCGCTGAATCCGGCGATGGGCTTCCCTATGGAGATGGACCGCTTCGGCGAGAAAACCTGGGTCGTCTCGCACAAGCCGGTGGCCGTCGCCGCCGGGCTGGGCCACATGGGAATTCATCGCAACGTGATCCACCCCAAGTTCGGCAACTTCATCCTGCTGGGCACGATCCTCGTCGATGCGGAATTCACCCACTACAGCCAGCCAATCGACTACAATCCGTGCCTGGAGTGCAAGCTCTGCGTGGCGGCCTGCCCCGTGGGAGCCATCTCGTCCGACGGCCATTTCAATTTCTCGGCCTGCTACACGCACAACTACCGGGAGTTCATGAGCGGTTTCACCGACTGGGTGGAGAAGATCGCCGACAGCAAAGACGCCCTCGATTACCGCCGCAAGGTGAGTGACGCCGAGTCGAGTTCGACGTGGCAGAGCCTCAGTTTCGGCCCGAACTACAAGGCCGCCTACTGCTTGTCCGTCTGCCCGGCCGGCGAAGACGTGATCGGGCCATTCCTCACCGGACCGGCAGGGCTTCATTCAGGACGTGGTTCGGCCTTTGCAGGCCAAGGAGGAAATGCTCTACGTCGTACCTGGCTCGGACGCCGAAGAGCACGCCGCCCAACGGTTCCCGAACAAGAAAGTGAAACGGGTCAGCAATGGGCTGCGGCCCCGTTCGATCAAGAATTTCTTGGCTCGCCTGCAACTTGCTTTTCAGCGGGGCCGGGCAGAAGGCTTGGACGCCACGTACCACTTCACGTTCACGGGCGAGGAGCAGATCGAGGCCACGATCATCATTAGGGACAAGAAACTCCAGGTTCAGGACGGGCACGTTGGTTCGGCCAACCTCCAAGTGACCGCCGACAGCAAGACGTGGCTCGGCTTCATTGCGAAGGAACGGAACCTGGTGTGGGCCTTGCTGACGAGAAGGATTCGGCTCAAGGGTTCGCCAAAATGGCTCTTGGCCTTCGGCAAGTGTTTTCCGTCGTGAAGCCGGGTTACGGCGACGGACTTTTACACAGGTTTTACACTCCCAAGACCAGCCGATGACACGCTCGGAACGACGAATTCCTAGAATTCCAGGAGAGAAGGACAAGGCTTCATCATCCAGTGGGAGACGTTTCGTGGCGACCGACATGGGGGGAGTGGATTGTGCCGTGGATCCTGCCGGTAGCGTGCCTGTGACCCTGTCGGCGCCCAGAACCCGTTGCGAAACGGCGGCCGATCGTGGTACGGCGACCGTGACCGATCGGCTCGAACCGTCGCGCATTATAGCTGAGGTGGATGCGAAAGACAGTTTGGCTGACTTGGATCCCGAAGACAGGCTGGACAAAGTGGATCCGGAAGACAGGGACCCTATAGATCCCGAAGACAGGGATCCTTGGTCCAGGGGCATCGATTGGCCGGTGGCGATCTGGATCGGCGCGGTCCACGTGGGACTGGTGTTCGCGCCGTTCTTCTTCACCTGGAAAGCGGTCGCGGTGATGGTCGTGCTGCACTGGCTCACGGGCGGCATCGGGGTCTGCCTCGGCTACCATCGCCAATTGACCCATGGCAGTTTTACGACGTACCGACCGGTCCGCTGGCTGCTGGCGTTGGCGGGTGGATTGTCGGGCGAAGGTTCGGCGCTGAAGTGGGTGGCCAACCACCGCAAACACCACGTATTCAGCGATCAGGAGGGCGACCCGCACTCGCCCCGTGACGGCGGCCTTTGGAGCCACATGCTCTGGTTCGTGCCCAAATTCAGCCGGAAGTACAACGACAATCTGCATTGGCGCTTCGCCCCCGACCTGGCCAAGGACCGCGGCATGCGGTTCCTCGACGTCATGTTCCTCCCCTCCCATTTCTTGCTGGGCGGCCTACTCTACGCGCTGGGCTACTTCGGCTGGGACGCCTACACCGGCGCGTCGTTCGTCGCGTGGGGCATGTTCGTCCGGCTGGTGGGCGTGTTGCACGTAACCTGGTTCGTCAACTCGGCCAGCCACATCTGGGGCTACCGTAACTACGAAACCAACGACGACAGCCGCAACCTGTGGTGGGTCGGATTATTGGCCTATGGCGAGGGTTGGCACAACAATCACCACGCCTTCCAGCGCATGGCCCGGCACGGGCACAAGTGGTGGGAGCTCGACGTCACCTATCTGACGATCCTGCTGATGGAGAAACTGGGCCTCGCCTGGGATGTCGTCCATGACGTGCCGGCCCGTCGCAAGGCGATGGGACCGTAGCCCGTCACTTGCGCCGGTCGAGGTGCCCCGATTTGTTGATCGCGCGCAAGAGTCGCAGGCCGAGCAGAATGCTGATCGTGCAGCCAGTCACGCCCAACACCGAGAGCTGTTCCACCACCGGGGGCCAGGGAATGAACGGCTCGACCTTCTGGCTCACGAGCAACGCCGAACCGAGAAACAACGCGCTGGCCAGCATTCCCAGGACCAGACGGTTGACCGACGGCTCCAGTCCGCGGTGATCGAGGTGAACGTCGAACCGGCCCGACTGCACCTGCTGCAAGATGTCGACCAGTCCTCGCGGCAAAACCTCGACGAGGTAATCCAGTTCCGACACGAGCCGGCGCAGCTTGCGCGCCTGTCGGCCGGGCGAAAACCGCCGCCAGATCATCTTGCGCTGGAACGGTTGCATGACCTCGATCAGGCTGAAGCGCGGGCTGAGCAGGCGGCTGGTGCCTTCGAGCATGATCAGCACCTTGATCAGCATCGCCACCCGCGCGGGAAGCAGGATATGGTAGCGGCGAACCATTTCCATCAGCTCGCTCAAGGCGCCGCCCAGGTCGAAGTCGTCGAGCCGCAGGTTTCCGTAGTGCGCCACGAAATCGGCCACGTCGAGCCCCAGCGCCGCCTGGTCGAGCTGTTGCGGCACGGTGCCGACGCGGGTGATGAGCGAGGTGAGGTGTACCGCGTCGCGGTGCAAGAGCGCCGCGAGCATTTCCTCGATCGTCTCGCGTAGTTGCTCGTCGATCCGCCCCACCATGCCGAAGTCCAAGAGTCCGATCACGTTGCCGGGCAACAGCACGACGTTTCCCGGGTGCGGGTCGGCGTGATAGAAACCATGGGTAAACATCATCGTCAGGTATAGTTCGGCGCCGCGCCGCGCGACCTCCTCGAGGTCGAAACCGGCCTCTGCCAGCCTGGCCGGTTCGGAGAGCCTGACCCCTTCGATGTACTCCATCGTCAACGCGCGGCTGGTGGAGAAGTCGGGGTAGACGCGAGGAATGTGAACCGTGGGGTCGTCGGCGAAGTCGTGGGCGAATTGTTGCATGTGCCGTTCCTCGCGGCCGAAGTCGAGCTCGCGGCGCAGGATTCGCTGGAACTCGGCGACGGTCGCGCGCGGGCGGAAATTCGCGAGCTCCGGAATCATCTCGGCCAACTGCGCCAGCCCCACCAGGATATCGAGGTCGACGCGCACTTTGTCTTCGATCCCCGCGTGCAGCACCTTGACGACGACCTTCTCGCCTGTCTTCAACGCCGCGCGGTGGACTTGGCCGATCGAAGCCGAGGCCAACGGCCGGTCGTCGAACTCGTCGAACAGTTCCTCGATCGGTTGGCCCAGCTCGATTTCGATCGTGGCGCGCACCGTCGCGGGGGGGTCGGCGCGGACCTCGGTTTGCAAGTGCTGCAGTTCGGCGGCCAACTCCGTTCCCACCAGGTCGGGCCGGGTGCTCAGGATTTGCCCCAGCTTGATGAAGGTCGGTCCCAACTCGGAGAGTGCCAGCCGGATGCGAGTTTCGGGGCGGTGGCGGGCGAGGATTTCACCGTCCGGATCCTTGAATAGTCCCTTGGCGAATTCCAGGTCGAGCCGGCTGACCCAATTGGCCAGCCCGTACTTGCTCAAGACGGAAAGAATCTCGCGCCAGCGGTTGACGTTGCGATAGATCTGCGGGATCGAGGTGATTCTCATGGAACATCCGCTTCAACCGCCAAAACCCGAACTGAGCCCCCCGCCAAGTTGCAGCGACGCCAAGCCAAGCCTAGACTATCCTAATCCACTCCGGCCGAGTAGACGTGCATGAAGCGAAAACTACTTTTCTATGTCCTGGGCGTCATGGCCGTCGTGGGCGCCGGCGGCGCCGGTGGCGCCGTTTCGCTCTTGGCCGCGCGCCAACTAGGCTATTTGAAGCGGTCCGGAACGGGCGGACCGGCCGATTCGAGCGGCGGCGCGGCGAAGGACCACGCTGCCTCGAAGGCGGACGAAGTCGCCAAGGTGACCGCGTCGGGCCGTATCAGGCCGAAGGACGGCGTGATCAACGTCAGCGGCATGCCGGGCGATCGACTGCTGACGCTCCGCGACGCCGCGCAGGAGGGCAGGCAGGTCGAAAAGGGCACGCCGTTGGCGGAACTCGAAAGCAGCCACCTGCGACAGGCCGAACTCGAGCTCGCCGAATCGCAATTCAAAGAGGCCATCGCGAGAGAGAAGGCCGAAGCGGGCTATGCCGCGGCGCTTTTGGACGAGGCCAACCTGGCCAAGGAACAACTGAAATTGGAAACCCACGAAAGAGATGCGCTCGAGAAAAAGATCGAGGTGTTCCAAGCGCAGGAAAAGTCGGCCAATGACGACCTGCGCCGGCTCCAGGCGCTGCGCGCCAGCGACGACGACAAGATCGTTTCCGACCAGATGCTCGAGCACCAGAAGCTGCTGGTCGCCAAGACCGGGGGGGAGCTTGCCGCATCCAAGGACCAATTGACTAAACTGAATGAATCGATCGAGCTGGGCGCAAGACAGGCCGATGCCAAGATCCTCACGGCCGAGGCCAGCAAGGCGAGGATCCCCAGCACGGTGCAACTCGATTCGCTGGAGAAGAACGTCGAACTGGCCCGGAAACGGCTCGACACGACGAAAATCAGCGCCCCTTCGAGCGGAACGATCCTCAAGGTTTATCTCAGCCCGGGCGAGACGCTCGCGCAGCAGCCGATCTTGCAGATGGCCGACACGAGCAAAATGGTGGTCGTCGCCGAGATCCCCGAAGAGCAAGCGCACGAGGTCCGCGAAGGCTGCCGCGCGGAGATCACGGCCAAGGCCCTCGGCAAAGTTCTCGAAGGCACGGTGACCCACATGGGGACCATCGTGGCCCGCAATCCCGTGGCGCCCTCGTCGCCCACCGCGCCCGCGGACAAGCACGTGGTCGAGGCGCTCATCGATCTCGCCGGCGTGAATGACGCGATGGAAGCCGCGCGCTTGATCGAGCTGGAAGTGCTCGTTACCGTTTTCGTTTCGAATCCCACGGCTTCCGGCGCCGACGCGGCGCCATCGTCGGCCGGGCCCAACGGAAGCCGATGACGCGGACCGCTGGCCGCCCAAGCGCCGATGAAGACCCCGCTCGCCTGGCTCAATCTGTTGCACGACAAGACCCGCGCCCTGGTGGCCGTGGCTGGCGTGGCATTCGCCGTGGTCCTGGTGCTGATGCAGCTCGGTTTTTACGACTCCGCCAAGCGGACCGCCACCCAAGTCTACGAGCGATTGGATTTCGACGTCGTGATGGTATCGAAGAAGTACCTTTACTTCTCAAAGTCGGGCACGTTTCCGCGGCGAAGGTTGATCCAGGCCCTCTCCGACGACGACGTCAAGAGCGTTCAGCCGCTCTACCTTGGTTTCAATCTCTGGCTGAACGCCAGGCGCGGCGAAGGAAACGCCAAGCCGCTGCGGCGACTTATCTTCGTGATCGGACAAAACCTCACCGACGACGTCTTCAAGCCCTCGGACGATGCGCACAAGGATGTGCAAGGCAAACGGCAGCGCTTGCGACCGCCGGGCAACGTGCTGATGGATCAGCTCTCGGGCGCGCAGTTCGGTGATTGGAAAGACAACGACGAGCTGGAAATCGGCGGCCGGCACGTCCATATCGCGGACACGTTCGAGATGGGAATGGGTTTCAGCGCGGACGGCGATGTGATCGTCGGTAGCGAAACCTTCCAACGGCTTTTCCCCTATCGCTCACTGAATGAAGTCAGCCTGGGCCTGGTGAAGCTGAAATCGCCCGACAAGGCCGCGCAGGTCGTCGCGCGGCTGAGACGATTGCTCCAGCGGGACGAGGGGCAAGGGCCGCCGCCTGAGGACGTCGACTTGCGTAAGTTGCCGACGGACGACGTCGAGGTATTCACTCGCGCCGATATCGATGCGAAGGACCGCGATCATTGGATCAACAAGACCTCGGTGGGGGTCATCTTCGAACTGGGAGTCGCGGTGGGTTTCATCGTCGGCACGGCCATCGTCTACCAGGTGTTGTCAAGCGATATCGCCAATCACATTCGGGAGTACGCGACGTTGAAGGCCATGGGTTACAGCCGCGGTTACCTGGCCTTGGTCGTCCTCAAGCAGGCCTGGATTCTGGCCCTGGTCGGCTTCGTCCCCGGATGGATCCTCTCCTGGGGTTTGTACACAATCACCAGCAAGGTCGCCCACATTCAAATGGTGCTCACCTGGCCCCTTTCGTTGGGTGTGTGGGCGATGACCTTCGTCATGTGCTCGCTCTCGGGTCTGGCCGCGCTGCGAAAGGTGACTTCGGCGGACCCGGCAGACCTGTTTTGACGCGAAGTCGTTCATCGATCGCACGAACCCCATGCGTACACCACTGGCCTGGAAAAACCTGACCCACAAATGGCGCCGGCTGCTCCTGGCGTTGGGGGGCGTCGGTTTCGCCGTCTTGCTGATGTGCATGCAGCTCGCCTTCGAGAACGCGCTGTTCAACAGCACCGTGGCCCTGGTCCACCATTTCAAGGCCGATTTGATCGTCACCAGCGCCGCCAAGTACACGATCGTCGTCCGCGAGCCCTTCAAGCGCCAGCGGCTGTTCCAGGCGCGGTCCTGCGAGGGCGTGGCTTCGGCCGTGCCGTTTTACATTGAAACCCAGCTCGCCCTGGTTACGAATCGCAATACCCGCGAAGGGGTGCCGATCCGCGTGCTGGCATTCGACCCCGACGACGACGTTCTGGATCTGCCCGAGCCGGGTCTGCACCGGGACGAGCTCCGCCTGCCCTTCAGGGCGCTCTACGACACGCGCTCGAAGACGAGTTACGGCATCGAGACGCCGAGCCGGGGAGCTTCGCCCAGGGGGCAGGCGCTCAGACTGGCGGACGACGTCGTTGAGATCGTGGGCGGTTTCGAGTTGGGCACCGATTTCGCCAACGACGGGAACCTGATCGTCAGCGCCGCCACCTACCTCGCCTTGTTTCCGCAGCGCGCCAGCGGCGCCGACGGCCTCGACGACGTCGACGTGGGCCTGATCAACGTCGTCACGGGCGCCAACATACTCGATGTGCAACGCCAGTTGAAGAACGTGCTGCCCGACGACGTGAAGGTCCAGACGAAAGAGGAATTCGAGGAGCAGGAACACGAGTTTTGGGCGAAGAGCACGCCGATCGGCTTCATCTTCTGGCTCGGCACGCTGATGGGCTTCGTGGTGGGAATGGTGATCTGCTACCAGATTCTCTACGCCGACATCGCCGACCACCTGCCCGAATTCGCCACGCTCAAGGCAATGGGCTACCGCAACCAGTATTTCGTCGGCGTCGTCTTGCAAGAGGCCGTCTTGCTTTCGTTCCTGGGTTTTCTCCCAGGTCTCGTATCCGCCCAACTGGTCTGCCTCGTGGTCGCATGGAAGACGCACCTCGATGTCAGCGTGATCGATCCCTGGATCGTCGCCATGGTGTTGGGATTAAGCGTAGTCATGTGTATCATCAGCGGCGCTCTGACGATACGCAAAGTGATGTCGGCCGACCCAGCGGAGTTATTTACATGAGCGACCATGGAGCCACGACGCACACGCCTGCGCAGCCTTCAGCCACGCGCGAACACCCCAGCCTGCGCGGTCCCGACGCCGGTCGGCGGCTCGGAGTGCGCATCCGTGGGTTAAACCATGACTTCGGTACCGGTGAACTGCGCAAGCGGGTGCTGTTCGAGAACAAGCTCGACCTGACTCGCGGCGAAATCGTGATCATGACCGGACCTTCGGGTTCGGGCAAGACGACGCTGCTCACGTTGATCGGGGCGCTGCGCACCGTCCAGGAGGGGAGCTTGCAGGTGATGGGCCGCGATCTTGAACGCTTGAATCCCCAGCAGTTGGTCGACGTCCGCCGTAACGTCGGGTTCATTTTTCAGGCACACAACTTGTTCGAGTCCTTGACGGCTTTTCAGAACGTCTGCATGGCCATGGAGCTGAACGACGTCTCCAAACGGGAGATGAGGTCACGCGCCGAGGACTTACTCACGAAACTCGGCCTGGGACACCGCATCAACCACAAGCCCGAGCAGCTTTCCGGCGGACAAAAGCAACGTGTGGCCATCGCCCGCGCGCTGATCAACCGCCCCTCGTTGATTCTGGCCGACGAGCCGACCGCGGCTTTGGACCCGCAATCGGGGCGTATCGTCGTCGAGTTGCTGCGGAATTTCGCCAAGCAAGAGCAGGCCACGATCCTGATCGTGACGCACGACAACCGGATTCTCGACGTGGCCGACCGAATCGTGAACATGGTCGACGGCCGGGTGATTTCGGACGTGCTCGTGGCCGAATCGGCGGCCATCAGCGAGTTCCTGAGGAGCTGCCCGCTGTTCAGCAGCTTCTCGGCGCAGAAGTTCACCGAGCTGGCCGACAAGATGGCCTTCGAGCGACACTCGGTGGGGACCGACGTCGTGCGGCAAGGGGCCGTCGGGGACAAGTTTTACATCATCCGTAGCGGTACCGCCGACGTCTTGGTGGCCGACGGCGTCGGCCAAAGGCACGTGGCCTCACTGGGCCGGGGCAAATTCTTTGGCGAAGCGGCCCTGATCATGGGCGAACCCCGCAACGCCACGGTCCGCGCCGCCTCCGAGCTGGAGCTCTACGTGCTCGGCAAGGAGGATTTCAAGAGCGTGCTCGAGTCGAGCGCGGAGTTCAAAGAAGAGTTGCGGAAGGTGCTTTTCGAACGGCAGTGACTCGGCCTGACCCCGGCGGAGTCACGACCAAACGGACCAGTTTCCACTCAGCGGGGCGTAAATGGCCAGCAGCGCGTTGGTCGTGGCGTGGGCCAGCACCGCGTCGACCAGCCGGCCGCGCCGGTGAAGGACCAGGGCGTAGGTCATGCCGGCCAGCGTGCCCGCCACCCACTGGCCGCCGTGTAGAAACCCAAAGGCCAGCGACGACGCCAGGAACGAAAACCAGGTGAATCTGCCCAAGGGCACCGCTTCGAAATCGGCCGCGATCAGCCGTCGCGCCAGAAAACCACGGAAGGCCAGCTCTTCGACGAACGGCGCGACGAACAGGTATCCGGCGACCTTCGACACCCACCATACAAATCCCCAGGCCGGCGGCCAATCAGCGAGCCCGGCCGCCGGGGAAACGTTCTCACCTTGGGACGCCAAGAGCAGCCACACGCCGAAGACGGCCGCGCCGGCCGCCAAGGAGGTGATGGGTGAGGGGTGAGGGGTGAGGGGTGAAAGATGAGGGGTCGATCCACCACTCACCACTCCACCACTCACCACGCTACCAACCGAGGGGTGTGGGGTGATGGGTGAGGGGTCTGGGGTCTCTCCACCACCCACCACTCCACCACTCACCACTCTACCAACTATGGGGTGAGGGGTGAGGGGTGAGGGGTGAGGGGTCATTCCACCACTCACCACTCGCGCATATTGGCCTCGGAACCACCATAAGGCGGCCGCGGCGGCCGCGACGCGCAGCGGGTAGAGCCCGTCGAATCCGTCGGACAAGGCCGCCGTCGCCATTCCGGTCGCCACCACCGCCAGAAAGGGAACCAGGTACGGCGCGGCCGGGTTGGGTCCCGCCTCGGCCCGCGGTCCATGTGCAACCGAAAAAAACCGAAGCCGGCGCGCCACGGCGATGAGGCCCAAGGCGACGCAATTGAATGCCAGCCAGCCGGCCTGCGAGTGAAACCCGCCCAAGGCGATTGCCGGCGACCAGCTCGCGCCAATCGCCACTAGCGCCGCCAACCGCGCGACATTGGCCGCCCAGGCGGCCAGCGCTCCCAACGGCACCAGAACGAGTGCGTGCGGGAAACGCAGGTTGCGCCGGTCGAACCAGAGGTAGGCGGCCAGGAACACGACGGCGAGCCCCATGCCCTCGTAGCCTGAACATTGCGGCGCGATCTCGACCTCGAAAGCGCCGGCGCTGATCACGTGCCGTGTCGGGTCGCAGGCAACGTCGGCATAGACCAGGTTCAAGAGGCCGCTTACTGACCAGAACGTTCCCGCCGCGAAGGGTTCCCACATCTTTTCGAACGATTGCCCCACCCAATACGCTGCCACGGCCACACAAGTGGTAGCCGCCAGGGCCCGAGATGATTGGGCCGCCAAACGCAGCCAAAGCACGCCGGGCAACACCGCAGCCGCCCATGCGGCCAGTGCGAGCAGCCCCGCGGCGACCCAGCCGAGTGTCCAGAAGGGGGCGCCCGGCCCGGCGGCGCGGCCCCGTTCGAGCACCTCCGCCGTCGCCCACACGAATACGGCCAGGCAGGCGAAATGGGCCGCCAGCAGCCACGCACACCGCCCGGCGGCCACACGCGTTCGGGCCGGCTCACGGTGCAGCTCGCTCAACAGGGTACGCCCCAGCACCAGCGCCGTGACGAACAGCACCACGATCGTCAACCGTGTCAAGACCGGCACGGCGGCCGGAAGCACGGCCCAACCAGCGGGCGGATCGCCCAAGCTGCCGGTGTCGAAACGGATGCTCAGGGCCGCCGCCTCGGCCGTGGCCAGCGTGGCCAACGCGATCCAGCGAATCCACGGGAGTCGCACGGCGGCCTTCGGCGGATCTTCGATGTGAGTGGTCAGGGACAAGGGAGGGAAGAAAGTTGAAAGTTAAAAGTGGCAAGAAAAGTACGAAAGTCAGGAGTGATCCACAGATTACACTGATTACGGCAATTTCAACGAAAGCGGTATGAAGACGAAACGCGGCGTGCCCCGCACAAGCACCCCCCGAAATGCGTGCCTGAGCCTGGTTTCGTCAATCATTGCCGGGCATGGCAGGTTTCCCAAAAGCGCGCAATTTCGAGCGCTTCGTCCGGCGGTGATGCGCTTTTTTTTCGCGATTATACCCTCCCATGGTTATACCTCATTCGGCCAAAGGATCGCGTGCAAGGCGGCATTGGCGAAATCCCCACGTATGGCGTGGCAATACCACGGATGGCTCGCGACGGTTACGATTTCGTTCTTCATCCGTGGTATTGCCACGCCATCCGTGGGCCACTTCCTGCACTTTTGTCGTTAAACTGGCCGGATTTCCCATTTTGGTTGCGGCCGAAGGCCGCGCTGGGTTAATCCGTGGCTTACCTTCCTCGTTTTCCCGATTTCCCCTCGAATGAGTACGACGATTCCGCAACCCCGGCCTGCCGCCCTTCGATTCGCCAACTACGGATTGTACCTGGGTTCGATCTTGCTTGCGGCCTTTATCGCGGCCTGCTACGCGCTTCGCAACGACAGGATGGCCGCCGTCACGGTCTTTCCTCCCTGGGCATGGGTGGTCGTCGGTTTTGGCCTGCCCGCATTCCGTGTGTTATCGCTCGGCCGGCGTTCCGCCGCATTCATTTCGGCCGTCTGGCTCGTTTTCCTGATGGCTTTCGCCGACCACCCGACCGCGATGTTTCGACGGAGCGCCGGGGCCTCGTCGCAATGGACCGCGGCGCGGGGCGACGGGCGTGCCGTGCGGGTGGTGTCGCTCAACTGCGCCGGCGGCGCGGCGGCGGCCGGCGAGGTGGCGGCGCTGGAGCCCGATATCGTGCTCTTGCAGGAATCGCCTTCACGTTCACAGCTCGAAGCACTGGCGCGGGAGCTTTTCGGGGACGACGGGCAGGCACTTTGGGGCGTCGATGCCTCGCTCGTGGCACGTGGCCCGATCGAGCCGCGCCAACTGCCGCGCGACGTGACCACCTACGCAGTGCAAGCCCGCGTGCGGCTCGCCGGCGGACGTGAGGTCGAGGTGGTCAGCCTGCGATTGCAGCACGCGCTCGTCCGTTTCGATCTTTGGTCGCCGAACTGTTGGCGCGAGCAAACCGCGAACCGCCGCAGGCGCCGCGACCAGTTGGCGGCCATCTTGCAAGGCGGCAACGACGTCGCGACCGACGTGGCCATGATCGTCGGCGGCGATTTCAACGCCCCGCCGGGCGACGCCGTTTACCGCCTGCTTTCGCCGCGGATGCGCGACGCGTTCGCGTCGGGTGGGTGTGGCTGGGGGAACACGATCGTCAACAATTGGTTTCCCTTCTCGCGGATCGACCAGGTGTGGACCTCCGACGCGTTCGTCGCGATCGACGTCTTCAGTGCGCCAACCCTGCACTCGGACCATCGGCTGGTCGTCTGCGATCTGGTCTTGAGATGAACCGGTCCGTGACGCGCTAGCACTTCGATCGGTGGAATCGTCGGGTTCGGGCGGTTATCATGGTGATGGAGGAAGTACCTAGGCTTCAAGAGCGGAGGAGATCTGATGACCGCCAAGGACGCGGCCTTTGACCTGTTGAAACGGCAAAAAGACCTGCCGACGGGCGATCCATCGGTGCAAAAGCAACATTGGCTTCAAACATTGGACCAGTTGATGGACCTGCTTGAGGCTTGGCTGCAAGCCGCGGAATCCGAAGGGTTGCTGAAAATCGAGCGCGACAAATGGCGTGTGCTTGAGGAGCGCCTCGGCGTTTACATTGCGCCGAGGTTGAATGTCGTGACGCCTCGCGGCGACACTGTCACAATCACCCCCAGGGCAAGGTACGTCGTGGGAGCGGAGGGACGAGTGGACATGGAGTGCCCTCCCAAAAAGGCGATATTTCTACACCGCGGGAGCCAGGGGTGGCAAATCGCGAAGCTCGCTCAAATGCAGGCCGGCTGGAGCTACGAACCGTTGACCGAAGAATCGTTTTGGGCCCACTTCAAGGATTTGCTATTGTAGCGAGGCCTGCGCGATGGCGATCGCTTCCGAATGGCCGACGCCGCCTGACATTTTCGAGTACTATCGTCGCTCGATCGATGCACTCACGGCGTTAAAGCTCACCACCGTTGGGGCGGTCCCTGTGGGAAGTCGATTCGAGGGAATGCCGCAAGATGACGTGCAGGTCGCACTGGTCAACTTGCGAAACGATCTCGACCAGTCCGCTGTGTTGCTCCTTGTGGCAAGCTTCGAAGCGACGCTTCAGGTTGATTTCCACGAAAGGGTCACTCGGAAAAAGAAGGACCGCGTGTCGAAGGAACTTCGGAAGCTGTGGTACAGCAACTTGCAACGCCACGGTCGCACTCGCTGGATCACCGTCGAGGAGATCGTCGACGTGTGGCGAAAGCACATAGGGCAAACCGTCATAATCGGGAACTTCAAGCAGTTGGTTCT
>DATLQY010000447.1:0-5931 GCA_035534975.1 Pirellulales bacterium | reverse complement strand
GGAAGGCGGAAGGCGGAAGGCGGAAGGCGGAAGGCGGAAGGCGGAAGGCGGAAGGCGGAAGGCGGAAGGCGGAAGGCGGAAGGCGGAAGGCGGAAGGCGCGGAGTGCGCCTTGGGCGTGCCTTTGCAATCGGAGCGGCGGCATGTCCGCTTCATCACACACGATGTGTTGGTCCGACCACGACATCGGAATGCCTCCGATTGAATCTGAGCCGCAACAAGCCGAGGTCATTCGGCGAATCGCTCGACATCAGGTCTCCGGAATTTAAGCGTGGGCCCGGAAAAGTCAATGGCCCAAACCTGAAAACTTTTCACTAAAATACGCTGGAAAATGCTTTACGGTCGCGCGGACAATCCCGCGGCGCGAAGGGCGTCAATGGGCAACGTGGAGGAGGCGTGCGGATTCGGAAAGCGAAGAGCTCGATGGCGCGATCGTCCGTACGCATTCGAGCCGCTAAATCCAATCGGCTATGGACGTCTCCCCACGATCGCCTCGACGATCCCCGCCATCGTAAACTCAGTCGCCTCGATCGCCGGCTCGAAGCCAAGCTCGCGCAATGTGCCGCTGGTAACGGGGCTGATGCTCGCCAGCCGGGCCCTTTGAAGCTGGTCGCCGAACATCGCCGCCAACGAGCGTGCGATTGCCGAGCTGGTGACCGTCACCCAGTCAATCTTGCCGGCTGCCAGCGCCGCGGCGATCTCGGGGTCGGGCCCAACGACATCGCGGCTGCGATACACCACGACTTGCTCGACCTCACCGCCGGCCGCGCGCAATTGTTCGGCCAGCACTTCACGCCCGCGGCTTGCGCGGGCCAAAAGAAACCGCCGGCCCGCCGCGCCGCCGGCCAAGGCTTCGGCCAGTGCCTCGGCACGGAACTCGTCCGGCACGATGTCGGGACGCAGCTTGTAGCCGGACAAGGCTTCGGCCGTGCCGGGTCCGATTGCCGCCAGCTTCAGCGGCCCCAACCGGCGCAGGTCGCCATGCCGCTGACATAGCCGATCGAGCAGGTAGTCAACGCCGTTGGCGCTGGAAAACACGAGCCAATCGAATTCAGCCAACCGCGCCAGGGCCCGATCGAGCGGCCCCCAATCGTCGGGTGCCGTGATCTCGATTGCCGGCTGAACCAGCACGTCGGCCCCCAACTCGCGCAGCCTCTCGTGGAGTAAATCGGCGCGCGCCAGCGGGCGAGTGACCATCACGCGCACATCGAACAGCGGCCGGAGAGTGAACCAGCTCGCGTCCGATTCAAGGGCCGCGACCTCGCCGACGACCACCAGCACCGGTGGGCGGAGCTGCCGCCCCGCGATTTCGTCGGCCACCCGCGCCAGCGTCGTGCGGACCGTCACCTGGTCGGGCCAGGAACAACGGCGAATGATGGCCGCGGGTGTGCCGGCCGGCTTGCCGCCGTCCATCAGGGCCTTTGTCCAATGGGGAGCCGACGTCACCCCCATGTAGAACACCAGCGTACCGGGAAAACTCGCCAGCACACGATAATCAAGCGCGGGCGAGTCCTTTTCATACTGCTCTTGCCCGGTAACCACGGCCACCGCCGATGCGTGGTCGCGTTGTGTGAGTGGAATGCCGGCGTAACTGCCACAGGCCAAAGCGGCGGTGATGCCCGGCACGATCTCGAAGTCGATTTCCGCCGCGCCAAGGGCCTCGATCTCCTCGGCGAGGTGGGCGAAAATGGCCGGGTCGCCCGCCTTGAGCCGCACCACGATCTTGCCGGCGCACGCTTCGCGCACGAGCCGCTGGTTGATATCGTTTTGGGGCACTAAGGGCGTGCGACCATGGCGGCCCAGGCAGACCGCTTCGGCCCCGGCACGGACATGTTCGAGAATCCGAGGATTGACCAGGTAATCGTAGAGCACGACGTCGGCGCGGCGCAAGCACTCGACGCCACGGAGCGTGATCAGGCCCGGGTCGCCAGGCCCCGCGCCCACGAGGTACACTTTGCCGGCGGTCGTTCGGGCGTTCGGCATTGGAAACCAGGGTCTGTTGAAATGGCACGCCGCGATGTTTAGAATGAAGCGATGGCAGACGTTCCCGGAAAACCCCCCCGCGAGCCGATTCCGCCGGACAAGCGGCGGAGGCTGCAACTATGTTTCGAGCACGGCGGCAAGAGCTCGTCCCAGGGCAATTTCGATTACGCGGACCAGATGTTCACGCAGTGTGTCGTGGGCGATCCGAGTAACCCGATTTACGTCGGGAGTTTCATCGGCAACCTGCACAAGAAGTATAACAACAACAAGACCGGCGCGAAACTGGCATCCATGCGCGGCGCGGGGATCAAGACTTCGGTCAAGAACTCGGCGCGAAAGAAAGACTGGAAGGCGGTCATCACCAGCGGCCTTGAGATGCTCAAGCTCAACCCCTGGGACGCGTCGATGCTGGCCGACATCGCGCAGGCCTGCGAGCAACTCGGCTACGACGAGTGCCAGATCATCTACCTCTCGTCCGCGGTCGACGGCGACATCCGCGACCCGGAGACGAACCGCGTGCTGGCCCGGGCCTTGGCCCGGCAAGGCGAGTACGACAAAGCCATCGGCTGCTGGACGCGGGTGCTGCAAGCAAAGCCCAACGACGAAGAGGCCCAAAAGGCGATTCCCGCGCTGACCACCGAAAGGACGATCGAGAAGGGGCGTTACGATACGGCCAAATCGAGCACGGAGGTCATGGCCGACAAGCAGGCCCAGGCCGAGCGGCAGGGCAGCGCCGGCCCGCGCGCCTCTCAGGAACAGCAACTCGAACGGAAAATCGCCAAGGATCCGGCGAATATGTCGCTCTACCTCGAGCTGGCCGACCTGTACCTCAAGGACGAACGGTTCGAGGAGGCCGAAAAGGTCCTCCAGCGCGCGCTGGCGGCCTCGGGCGGCAGCACCGACATGCGCGAGCGCCTCGAAGATGTCCAGCTCAGGCGCGCGCGCAAGCAAGTCGCGATCGCCGAGAAGCGTGCCTTGGAGGAAAAAACCGAGGAGGCCGTCAAGCTGGTGCAGGACATGAAGGCCGAGTTGAACGCCAAGGAGCTCGAAGTCTATCGCGCTCGTTGCGACCGCTACCCCAACAACCTGAGCTACCGCACCGAATTGGGCCTGCGGCTGTACAAGGCGAAGAATTTTCCGGAGGCGATCAAGGTGCTTCAAGAGGCCCGCGGCGATTTGAAGCGCAAGGGCTTGGTGCTATTTTACCTGGGCGTTTGTTTCGAGTCGGTCAAGCAATACCGCCTGGCGTTGAACAATTACGAATTGGCGATCGAGGAGGCCGGCCAACGCGATCCGGAAACGCTCAAGCAAGCCCTGTACCGGGCCGGGGTGGTCGCCATGGACCGGCTCAAGGACATGGAAAAGGCCGAGCACCACCTCTCGGTGCTCGCCGGGCTCGATTTCAGCTACAAAGACGTCTCGCAACGGCTGGACAAAATCCAGAGAATACGCGAAGATGGGGACGATTCGGCCTGACCGATTGTGACATCCATCCAACCCGCCGCACCGAGAACATGCCCAATACCGCCAGCGCCAAGAAGCGCCATCGTCAAAGTCTCGTTCGCCGTGCACGCAACCGCTCGACCCGTGCGACCCTGAAGACGCTGGTGCGACAGGTTCGCGACGCCGCCGCGGCGGGAAACGTGCAAGACGGCGAAGCTCGCTTTCGCATGGCAGTCAAGAAGCTCGATCAGGCCGCTTCCCGCAAGGTCATCCACTCCAACGCCGCCGCGCGCGTCAAGTCGAGGCTTTCCGCCGCGCTCAAGGCCGCGAAGCCAAAGACGGCCGTCTAGCCGCTGCCTGTCCATCACTTCGCCGTCGGGCGGTTGGGGGGCTTCGTCATGGGGAGCTTCGTCATGGGAAGGTGCCTCGACCGCCTCGACTTCATCAACCATCGTGTACACGGGTGGCGGAAAAGCGTAGGGCTTCATGATGCTGACGAATTCCGGCTTCTTGAGGTAGGCGGTGTACCAGTGATGGCCGTGGACGAAGGGATAAACGTTCACATAACGCACCCTGTCGCGGTACACGCCTAGATCGCCGACCTCGCCCGTCGCTCCAAGTGCACGTCCGCCGCCGCCGATTTTGAAGATCCTGTAAAGTTTCAGCATCCGGTCCCGTGGATTGACGGTGATCAACATCCGATCGACCTGCGAGAGGGCCAGGCCGTGACGCCGGCCCGGCGCCAGCCAGGAGTTGCTCATCGTGCTGGCCATCATCGCCACGCGCGGCGGTCGACGTTCGGGGTGGACGCGATCGAGGCCCTGCCCACCCACACTCCCGCCTCCCAACACCTGCAGCGCCCCGGTCAATACGCACGCGCCCAGACTATCGGACGTGAGTCCGAGTGGGACCTCCGGATGCATTTGGTCCAACAGCCAGGCCAGGTACCAGCCATGCAGCTCGGCCCAGGCCAGCTTTTTTCGCATGTTGGTCACAAGGCGGGTGCGCTTTTCGCGTTCGCCGGGCCAGATGAAGATCACCATGCGGAACGGCCGGCAGCGAGGAGCGACTCCTTCGTAGAGCAGCCAGCCTCCATTGGTCGAGCGCTCGCTGAATAGCTCCGGATTGGTGTGCGGGTCTGGTTCGTAACCGGGAACGAAGACGCACGTCGATACCTGGGGGTCGTCGGAAGCCAGGAATTCTTCGAGGCTCGAAGGCCGCCACTGCTCTCGGCGGCAGTCGAAAAAGAAGTAATCGAGCTTGCCGGGGTCGAACGGGCCACAGGTCGGGGCGCGCTGCGAGCTCACGCGCCAGTATTGCCCGTTACAAACGCAGGAGTGCTGCGAATTCTTGAGCGGATTCAACTGCGCGTGGGCCGTGGTCTGCAACAGCCCGACGCAGGCCAGCGCGATTGCAAGGGCGCCCCTCGGACGACATCCCATCCGGGGGGACGCCGCGCCGCGCGGTACGTCGAAATGCATGGTTTTTAGGGCCAATCGCCAGGGGATGAGTCGCCGCATTCCGCTGCCAACCGTCAGAGTGGCTACAAGAGAAACTTCGGGCGGGCTTCCCTGCCCGCATGAGCGCCAACGACAGTGGCAACGAAAAAACCGTCCGCGCGGCGTCGGGTCGCAATGAGGAATCACGACCTGCGGAATTTAACGATAAGAGCGGATGTGGCGGAATTCGCAAGAATTCCGACTTCGCTCATTCCCAAGCTCCAGCGTGGGAACTTGGGGCAGGTTTCCAACCTGCCATACATCTTGATCGATCATTATATTTGGCAATTTGGAAACCTGCACCCCAGCGTGGGAACAAGAGGACGTGCGAAGAGGAAATGCCGGCTCACGCCGGCGGCTCGCCGTTCAGGTCGCGCCGTTTGACCATCGTGACCTCATTGCCCGCCTCGTTGAAGCTAACCTGATCCATGAAAGTACGCATCAACACCAGTCCGCGGCCCCCCTCGCGGACCACCGCGGCCGGGTCGGCGACCTCGGGCGGCGCCGGCACGGCAAAGCCGCGGCCATCGTCGCGAACGACGAACCGAGCTTCGTCTTTCGACACTTGCACGCGGACGAAAATCCTACGATCGCAATACGGCGGCTGGCCGCGGCGCTGCTCCACCAGTCCGGCGCTCATGCCGCGCAGCAAGTTCGCTCGGTCTTCCTGCATTTCGTCGAAACCCAGCTCCAGGTTGCCGCGGTACAACGCGTTGAGCAACGCTTCTTCCAGGGCCACCCCCACACGGACGCGCCCCGTGGTGTCGCAAAGGCGCAGCCGCTCCACCATTTGTTGCACCGCGTCCACCAGCGGATCGATCAGCGCGGCGTCGTTCTCAAGAAACAGGGCGAATTCGGCCCACACCAGGCAGTCGATAAGCCGGTCGTAATCTCGGCCGGAACGCGAGATCGCCATCACTTGTTCGACGGTGTCGAGCAGAGAATCGGCAAGCTGCGACTTGGGCACGTAGCTCGCCGCGCCTTCCTCCAGCGCCTCGACGGCCAACT
>DATLQY010000446.1:0-4403 GCA_035534975.1 Pirellulales bacterium | reverse complement strand
TGCTGGCCTACATGAACGCCGAAAGCTACGCCGAAACTTTGGCCCACGGCCGGGCGGTCTATTTCAGCCGCTCGCGCAACGAACTCTGGCGCAAGGGCGAAGAGAGCGGACACGTCCAGGAAGTCCGCGCCGTTCTGGTTGACTGCGACGGCGATACGATCCTGCTCAAGGTCCACCAGCGCGGCGGCGCCGCCTGTCACCAGGGCTTTCGGAGTTGCTTCTTTCGGCAAGTTACACCCGGCGGCCTTGAATTCGTTGCCGAGCGCGTCTTCGATCCGGCACAGGTTTACTCGAGTAGCGGAAAAGAGTGAGAGTTCCGACGGTCCCGCGCCGACGCCCCAAGATCCAAGTCCCAAAATCCAAGATCTAGAGCGCCCGTCTCGGAATTCTCACGAATTCCGCTACCTGATCGTCAGCCGTCTATTTCGGCTTGTTTTCATCGCCGTCTTGTTTCGCCCGCCGTTGCATTTGGTCGACGACGCGGCGAAGTTCCTCCAAGTCGGCGAAGCCGTCGCCGTTGGCGTCGATCTGAGCGAACCGCCCCCTTAAGGACGGCGGCATTTCGTCCTGCGTCAGCTTGCCGTCGCCGTCCTTGTCCATACGTTCGATGAGCCGCCGCGGATTGAAGCCAGCCAGACCTGCGCCGCCCGGTTTCGCTTGCCCCTTGCCATTACCCGGCGACGCCCCGGCGGATCTTGCGGGCGCCTGGGGTGCTTGGGCGCCCTGGCCCAGCTCGCGACGCGACAGCGTGCCATCGCCGTCCTGGTCGAGCTTCGAAAGAGACCGCGGGGCGTTGGCAAGTTCCTCGGCCGACAGCTCGCCATCGCCGTCGAGGTCCAACGCCCGATAGAGCCGTTGGCCCGGACCTCCCGGTCGTGTCTCAGCCTGACCCTGGCCCGGCGCAGGGGTGCCAAGGTATTGCCGTACCTGTTGGTGTCCTTTGCGGAATTCATCGAGCGTGAGGGCCTTGTCGCGGTCGATGTCGG
This sequence comes from Pirellulales bacterium, assembly GCA_035534975.1. Classification (GTDB taxonomy): domain Bacteria; phylum Planctomycetota; class Planctomycetia; order Pirellulales; family JAICIG01; genus DATKSN01. The sequence goes on along the minus strand of DATLQY010000446.1, from coordinate 3,417 downwards.
CGCGCTCGAAGAACTGGCCAAACTGCGGGCGACCTTCGGCGGGCACCTCGTCGAGGACCAGCTTGCCGTCGCGATTGGCATCGAGCAGATTGAATAATTCCGTCGGGTCGGCTTGCAGGAACCTGGTGAGTTGCTCGTTCGGCTCCGCTGGCGGCGGCACGTCGGCCGGGATTTCAGGAGGGGCTTCCTTGAGTCCGGCCGTGAACTCGGTCAGGCTCAGCGTACCGTCGCCGTCGGCATCATGGCGGCGGAGCAGCCGCTGGAACAGGCGGCGATGGTCCTCGCCCGCTTCGTCCCCGGCCAATTGCCCGTCGCCGTCGGAATCCAGTTGCTTGAAGAGCGTCTCAGGGTTCGGCACTTCCGACGGGGACGGTTCGTCTTCGGCCCGGACGAAACACGCAAGTACGATGGCCGCCAAGGCGGCCAATCCTACGGCAAGCGGTCTGGCCATGATGAGCTCCTGATGTCGAACCAAGACGCGACCATCATTGAACCACGCCGGGGCCCCAAAGTTTCGCGGGAACCTGTCGGAGGGGGCCACGTAAGTACCGAATGTACCCAGTTTGCGTTCGACTTTGCAGCCCCCTCGTATCGCCTATCGCCCAACGCCTGCCGCCTATTGCCTAACGCCTGCCGCCTATTGCCTAACGCCTATCGCCTAACGCCTATCGCCTACCACCCCGCGTTCCTCGCCAAGGTGGAAAATGTAGATCGAGTAGCCCGCCCTGGCGACCGGCTCCATCTCAAGGAAATACGTGAAGCACCCCTGCTCGGCAAAAGCATTGCCGCCGTGGCCGTTGGGAACGCGGTGCGCGTAGCCGTGCAAAAAGTTCACGCTAACCGCGTACCAGCCCGGCGGCAGGTTCGCCGGCCGCGTCGAGCGGGCCTTCAGCCCCTCACCGACGAGCGGACCCTTGGGCGGCAATGCGAACTCGATCCCGGCCAGGCCCGGATCGACCAGGCCGAAATACGCCAACCGTAGCGGCCGCGCCTCAGAGTGGTCGTCGAGCCAGCACTTCAGGTACAAGAGATCCTGTCCCCAGTCGATATTGGCGTCGATTAGGTGGGCGTGCCCGCCGCGGGGACCGCCCGCCAACTCGTTGAAGTACGACATGCTGTGCGGGTAGAACCACAAGCTGCTCGCCACCGAACAGATCAGCGCCGCGAGAGCCAGCGCCTGGATGACACGCAATTCCGTGGGGACCAGCCTCCCTGCCGTTCCGTCGTCTGTAGGGAACGGCCTCCGTGCCGTACCGCTCGCGTCGGGCTGGCGCTGCCCGCCCGATTTACTCGTTCCCACGCTCCGCCGACCCGCTGCGCGGGTATCCCGAACCGCTCCGCGGACGCTCGGCGTCCTCGTTTCCAACGGCGTTGGGTCATCACTGGGCTGTGGAGCGGCCGAGCCGGGTGGGCACTGCCACCAGATTCGTTCCGCGCGCTGTTCGCGGTGGACTCTTGAGTGCCACTTTCGTTCGTGTCGCCCGTGGGTTTGGTGGGCTGTGCCCACCCTACGAACGGGCACCATCGCGAATCGCGAAAAACCCCACTGGCCCAGATGAACGCGTAAGGGGCGATCGGCAGCACATAACGCAGGTAACGGCTGATCCCGGTCTGCGAACTGACGAGCAACAGCACCGCCGCCAAAGGGGCGAGCAAGGCCAGCTCGTTGCGCCACTCGCCGGGTCGCCCCGATACCGTACTCGCGCGACGATCGCCAGCAGCAGCAAGGCCCAAGTCCCCAACGGAACCTTGATCGCCAACGCGTAGAGGTAGTAGTACCACCATCCGCGGGGGCGCCACTGGCCGCGCAGGTACGAGGGCATACCGCGCTCGAAATCGCGTCGCTGGAGGTCAATAGCCGCGACGTAGTTGGCCGGCAGCGGCACGGGCACCGCGCCAAGCCAACTGTTGGCGAAGCGGTTGCCGATCCCCGTCGCGCGCGCGACTCCTGCGTTCGCGCCGGTGAAGAGCCGGCTGACGAAGGCAAAGTCGCGCAGCCGTCGCCCCGTCCCCTCGAAGCCGTAACCCAGGTTGATCACGTAGATCGCCAACACGATGATCGTCGCCATTTGCGCAGCCCCGGTAGGCCCGACACTCCGTGGCGGGTTCATCCGCGGCGACTGTCGCGGCCCCGCATCTGTCTGCGTGCGGAACATGCGGCGCGCGACGCCGCGAAATCCCGCACTCCAAACCCTCCACGACCACACGCACGCCACCACCGGCCAGAGGGCGAACAGCACCAGCCAAGTCATCTTCGTCAACTCGGCGAGCCCCAGTACCATGCCGGCCGCGAGAGCGCGCGACCAGGTCGGCCGACGGAGCCATTTCCAGAACAGGTAATTCGCCGCCACGCCCAGCGCTGCCGCCCCAAGGTCGGGCGTGATGATCGCCGCGTAAGCCAGAATATTGGGCGAAAAGCACCACAGTGCCAGTGCCGCCAGCCCCGCCGTGCCGCCGTACAATTCCCTCGACCAGAGATAACAAACCCACGCGCCAACGAGGCTCAACGGAATCGCCGCCCACCTCGCCAGCGTAAAGAGCAAGAACGAGCGCCTGCCGTTGGCACGCACGAAGTCGTCACCTACGCTGAACTCCGCACGCGCCCCCACCCCCTCGAAATAGCTCGACCAATCGGTCCTTGCTCCCGCCGCCAGGACGGGAAGCGCCGCGATCATCCGCACCAGCGGCGGGTTGACCGTGTAGACCCCGATGCGGCCAAACTCCCAATGGCTCACCCCCGCGGCCACGTGCGCCAATTCGTCCATCACCGGTGCATGAACCCAGCCGCTGTACGCGAGCAACGCGGTGTGAACTGCCAGCAGCGCCGTGATGACGAAAGTTTGGCGGCGAGGCGTAATCGTTCGAGCCATAGCAAAGCACACAGATTGTCGAGGGCTGCGCCGCGCGATTCTACCACGCCGCGAGGACCGCGGCCAAACTTGAATGGGCTATACGCGAGGTTGTGACGAGAGGTGGCCGTCTTGGCAGCCGCCGTCATGTCGCCGTCAAGTACAAACTCATGGCAAGGCGTTTGGCTAATCGCTGGGCAGCGGTTCGAGGCGGAGAATGACGGACGCCGCTTCCTTGGTTCTCGCGACTATCGCAATACCGCAAACGTTCGTCGGCAGGCGTCGCACCCTGGGATGCGCACAATTGGCGATTCTTGACGACGCGAACGGCTCAGAGATCATCTCAGAATTGTTCCGCTCGTGATGTTTCCGCCACCGCCCGGCTCGCCCCGGTCGAGCGATGATTGAATACTAAATGACCTTGCATGATCATGGGAGGCCAAACATCTGTAGGGAACGCCCTCCGTGGCGTTCCGTGTTCCCATGATCGTGCAAGGTCATTTAGCAATTCCAGCCGAATGCGCGCTCCGCTCTCCCATTTTGCGTTCGCTGCCGCCGGAGGCGGCAG